>JANMDS010000118.1:0-8594 GCA_031376405.1 Betaproteobacteria bacterium | reverse complement strand
CACGCCAAATGCCGCGTTTAATCGCTCATGGGCTGCGTGATTTGCAGAGTTAAGCGCCGAGCCTCCAAGGCTTAATTTGCCAGGATCTGCTTTCGCCGTTTTTACAAAATCAGCGAACGTTTTGATGTTGCTTGACGAAGGCACAACTAGCGCATCGGGCGTGAAATGAAACCAATAAACCGGCGTTACATCCGCCGTTTTATATTGAACTTGCCCTTCGAGCGGCTGGAACACCAAGTGGGGTAAGTTCACGCCCACGATGTTCAGCCCGTCGCCTGGCAGATTGTTCATTTGGCTCCACATGAGTGCCCCGCCCGCACCGGCTTTGTATTGGATTATCGTATCCACTGTTGGACATTTTTTCTTCAGCACCACCTGTTGATGACGCGCCGATAAATCTGACTCGCCACCCGGCGGGAACGCCTGATAATAGTTTAAATTTTTGTCAGGGCACGCTTGCGCGAGTGCAAGTGACGACAATGCTGACGCAACACATAGCAAAGCACTTTTTTTCATTAAATCCTCCAAAACAAATTATTATTGAATGAACCAATTTTTACGCGAATTTCGCGCAGACCGCTTGCGTGACCTGCTCCGTGACCGCGCTGCCGCTTAAGTCGCGCGTGTGCAACGCGGGGTTCGCGGTAACGCCTTCAATGGCGCGCATCAGCGCATCGGCGGCGGCTTGCTCGCCTAAGTGTTCGAGCAACATTACGCAGCTCCAAAACGTGCCAATCGGGTTGGCCAAACCTTTACCCATGATGTCGAACGCCGAGCCGTGGATGGGCTCGAACATGCTGGGGTAGCGGCGCTCGGGATCGATATTTCCTGTTGGCGCGATGCCTAAACTACCCGCAAGTGCGGCGGCTAAATCGCTCAAAATATCGGCATGGAGGTTGGTAGCGACAATCGTATCGAGCGTGGCCGGGCGATTAACCATGCGCGCTGTGCAGGCATCGACTAACTCTTTATCCCACTTCACATCAGGAAATTCGCCGCTGATCAGCGCGGCGATTTCATCCCACATCACCATAGCGTGGCGCTGGGCGTTAGATTTTGTGACGACCGTGAGCAGTTTGCGCGGACGGGATTGCGCGAGCTTGAAGGCGTACCGCATGATCCGCTCCACGCCGGCGCGGGTCATCATCGACACATCGGTGGCCACTTCTATCGGATGCCCTTGATGCACCCGCCCGCCCACGCCCGCGTACTCGCCTTCGGAGTTTTCGCGCACGATTACCCAATCTAAAACGTTCGGCCCGCAGCGCTTGAGTGGGCCATCAATGCCAGGCAGGATGCGTGTGGGGCGCACGTTTGCGTATTGATCGAATCCCTGGCAAATTTTGAGCCGCAGGCCCCACAGCGTGATGTGATCGGGGATATTGGCATCACCGGCAGAACCAAAAAGGATGGCGTCCTTTTTTCGCAGCGCATCGAGCCCGTTGGCCGGCATCATTTCGCCATGTGCGCGATACCAATCGCCGCCCCAGCCGAAGCTTTCAAAGTCAAATTCAAACGTGCCGGCGTGCTTCGCGACGGCATCAAGCACCCGCTGCCCAGCGGGTACCACCTCTTTACCAATCCCGTCGCCTGGAATGCAGGCAATGTTGTACCGTTTCATGTAGCGTTATACCCGTTAAGTGCAAGATAGAAAGTACTTTATCAGTCATTAACCTGCATACAATACGTCTCAATTTATTCCATTCTTTACTTTAAGGTAAACAATGAAGCTTGCAGAAATCGGAACGGACGACATCACTTTTTTTGATGTCGTGGTGCGCAGCCGCACGTTGACAATGGCAGCGCGTGAATTACAGGTGACCCCTGCCGCCATCAGTAAACGTTTGCGCAGCCTGGAAAATAAGCTCGGCGTGGTGTTGCTTGCTCGCAGTACGCGACGATTGAGTTTGACCGACGAAGGCGAGCGGTTCATTCGACACGGACGTGAAATTTCGGCCCAACTCTCCGAGCTTGTGCGCTCCCTTAAGGACGGCGCATCAATCCCCACAGGATTGTTAAGAGTGAACGCAACGCTCGGGTTTGGTCGCAGCTATATTGCCCCACTTATTTCTAGTTTTGCGCGCCTGTATCCGCAGGTGAAGGTTCAATTACAACTCACAGTGGACCCTCCGCCGCTCTCGCAAAACGATTTCGATGTTTGCATTCGGTTTGGAGCGCCCCCCGATTCGCGCGTCCACGCCTACCTGCTCGCGCCCAACCGTCGGATTTTGTGCGCGTCGCCCGCCTACCTCGCTAAACACGGCGCGCCCGAAATGCCCGCCGAATTAAACAACCATGCGATCATCGCCATTCGCCAGGGCGATGCCGCCTACGGTATATGGCGGCTGACGCGAGATGGTCAAACGGAAGCGGTAAAGGTAAGCGGTGCCTTATCGAGCAACGACGGAGAGGTGGCTGTGAATTGGGCGCTCGCCGACCACGGTATTTTGATGCGGGCGCAGTGGGATGTGCGTGCCTATCTCGAAAGCGGACGGCTGAAACAGGTGCTAGAAAACTGGCACACACCGGACGCCGACCTCTACGCGGTGGTTCCGACGCAACATAACGCGCAATCGCGGGTGCGTTGTTTCATCGCTCATTTGCAAACCTATTTCGCGCATCACAAAGGGTAACTTTTACCGGCGCAACCTGCGGCGTGCACAAGCAATTTTTAAGGAGATATCTCTCAAAAAGTGGCTTTTTTACGCCGCAGGTTTTTGACGTAGGCTAATGCAACGTTATTGCAATATAAAAATGCAGGGCAAAAAAAAACCCGCCGGTACTGCGTGGCGGGCTAACGGGGGTTCTTTAATTCGGGATGAGATGAGGAAATTTATGCTTGCCTCACATCACAGTTAGTACGTTAGCAGAGTTCGTGCCACATTAAAATTCATATTGAATATCAAGCACTTAATTTTTTGCAACATTAGGACTATCTACTTCTCGCTTCAATTTGGCTACTTACCGCTGAATTTTGTCGCATTTTTGATACAACAAAGCAATGAAAATTCTTATCTAGTTGATTAAAAACGTATTTTTATGTCTCATTTTAGATACATAAGACTTTTTCTGACTTCACTACGCTGCAGCGGCGTGAATTTCGCGGTGCTTAAATGAAGCCGGCTCCAGGCTATGCCGTTGCAACAATTTGTAGAAATCGGTGCGGTTGCGGTTAGCTAAATTTGCCGCTTGCGCAACGTTGCCACCGGTCAGTTTTAGTAGACGAACAAGATATTCCCGCTCGAACTGGCGGCGGGCTTCATCGAAAGGCACGAGCGGTTTTGCATCTTCCAGTCCTTGCGCGATAAGCGAAGGCGGAATCATGGGCGTGGTGGACAGGGCGATCGCTTGCTCAAGCAGATTTTCGAGCTGGCGCACATTGCCAGGCCACGGCGCGGCAACCAACAAGGCCATCGCCTCGGGGGAAAGCTGGGCAACCGGGCGTTCATAACGGGCGGCAATATCACGTAAAAAATGCGTTGCCAAAAGTGGAATATCCTCGCGACGGTCAGCCAAGGCTGGCAAGCGAAGCATCACCACATTGAGCCGATAAAACAAATCTTCTCGGAACGTGCGCTCTTTTCGCATCACCTCTAAATTGCGATGGGTAGCCGAGAGGATACGCACATCAATTGGCACGCTCGCCGTTGAGCCTACGGGGCGGACTTGTCCCTCTTGCAACACCCGCAGCACTTTGGCCTGCAAAGGAAGCGGCATGTCGCCAATTTCATCCAAGAACACCGTGCCGCCTTCTGCAGCTTGAAAGAGTCCGATGTGCGCGGTATTGGCGCCGGTAAACGCCCCTTTGGCATGCCCAAAGAGCTCAGACTCGAGTAACGACTCGGGGATGGCCGCGCAATTGACCGCCATAAACATTTTCTGGGCACGCTTGCTCGCATCGTGGATCGCGCGCGCAAGGATTTCTTTTCCAGTGCCCGATTCGCCTTGAATCATGACCGCCGCGTCCGATTCCGCGACCAAACGCGCCCGCCGCATCACTTCTTCCATCCCGCCATTGCGGGTAACGATGCCCCGCCGCCATGTCTCGTTGCTACTAGCATCCGTTGCGGAGGTGGAAGAGCCGCCGGCCAGTGCCGCGGCGGCGACTTGTTTCAGTAACTCTTGACTTTCGAATGGCTTGGTCAAGAAGGCGAATACACCATGTTGCGTGGCGGTTACCGCATCGGGAATAGTGCCATGCGCGGTCAAAATAATCACCGGTAACGCGGGGTGGTCCCGCTGCACCGCTTCAAACAATTTCATGCCATCAATACCGGGCATTTTGAGGTCCGTGACCACCAGCGTGGGGCGCTCAATGGTAAGCAACGCGAGTGCCTCTTCGCCGCTTCGGGCGGTGCGCACGCGATACCCCGCTGCGGAGAGCCGCAATGAAATGAGGCGCAGCAAATCTGCGTCGTCGTCAACCAGTAAGATCGAGGCAGATTTTTGTGGGACAGCCATCATTTCGCACCCCGCTTGCTCAAGCTACGCTCCAATTGCCGCAACGCTTCTAATTTCTGCTGAACCACATCGAGCTCCTTTTTTGAAGCCTCAGCTTGCGCGCGCGCAGCCTCGGTTTTCTTTTGTTCTTCACGCACCAGTCGCGCCTTCTCCAGCAAAGGCACTGCGACCAACTCGGCGACGGATTTGAACATTGACGGCTCAGCCCCGCGCGCTAGGAATGGTTCAAGCAAGGATAGTGCCCGCTGATCGTCCGCAGGCCCCGCTGAAGTAATAATCGCCATGAGCGCGACGCGCAATCGGTTCGCCTCGGTGCGGGCTCGCCCCCAAGCGGCCACAGCGGAGGCGTTTTCACGACGCAAACTGTCTCCTCCTCCCGACAGCGCGCGGACAACCTCCGCGACGATTTGACTCGAGACAATCACATCGTCCGCTACCGATGGCGCAGGCGCGGGTGTCGGTGTCGGCGCAACAACTATCTCTGCAATCGGGATTGGCGTCGACGCGAGCGCAATTTGCGGTGTTGGCGGCGTAACGGGAGCAGTGGATTCAGGCTTTACAAGTAATTCAGCGCATCCAGAAAGCAGTAGCGCGACAGCGCTAATTCCTAATCCTATTTTCTTGTTCAGGTTCATTGCTGCGCGCCCCCATGCGCGAGTGGGCTCTCTTGAGCGCCCTCTGTTTTCATGTCCATGGCCGGAAGCCGCACACGCAACCTCGCGCCAGGTTTTCCCGCATCCATCACATCAATTTGCCCGCCATGCGCAAGCACAAAATCGTGCGCAATGGCTAACCCGAGCCCAGTACCTTTTACGCTCGCCTGCGCCGGCGCGGGCCCCTGATAAAACGATTCAAATATTTTCAACCGATCAGCGTGGGAGATGCCCGGCCCTTGATCGGACACATCCATTTGCAACAAATCGTGCGCAATGCGCACCGCAATCAAAATTTGCCCCCCAACCGGTGAATACTTGATTGCGTTGGATAAAAGATTATCCAACACCACGCGGATTTTTTCTCGATCCAAACTCACTGAAACAGGCACGATATGTACTTTTGTTGATATCGCCTTCGCCAAAATCGGCACCCGATGTGAATCCACCACTTTTTGCACTAAGTCTGGAACGTAAACCGTCTCCAATCTGAGCGGTACCTCGCTACGGTGTTGCTGATAAGTGAGCAAATCGTTGATCAGTCGCTGCAGCTGATGCGAGTTATCGCGAATGATCCGCACCACTTCTTCTTGCCCTTCAGTGAGCTCGCCGGTTACCCGATCGTTTAAAAGCTCTGTTCCTTCGCGGATCGCGGTAAGCGGCGTTTTGAGTTCGTGCGAGACTTGTCGCAAAAAATTGGCCTGATGGCTCTCTAGACTATGAAGCCGTTGCCGTAGCCACTCAAGCCGCTCTCCCAGCGTGCGCAAATCGCGTGGGCCTTTGATGGTAACGGGCGCGTCAAACCGGGCCTCGCCCATGCGCCGGATGCTGCGATCCAAGCTTGAAAGTGGGCGTGATACCCAAACTGAAAAACCCAGCCCCAACACAGCGGCCAACAGCGCAGCAATACCTACTAATACCGGCCAATCGTTGCGGCCTTTCAACGCGCTCTCTTCGAGCTCATGGATCTCTCGGCTCACAAACGAATCAAACTCCTCTTCGACCTTGTCGGCCAATTCAGAGATACGCGTTGCGGCCTCCACCACCGCTGGGCGGGCGTCAGCGGGCGGCAATCCCCCCACAAGCTGTGCGGCTAAAGTGCCATCGAACGTGCGCAGCTCGCCTAAAGCGGTGCGTTCGCTTGATTGCGTGGGCAGTTCATCAGCGCGCTTCATTGCCCGCTCTAGCGCCTGCCGGGCACGGGCGTAGTCTTCGAGTAGCGAAGCGTCATCAAGCACCACGGCCTGCCGCACCGAGCGCTCGACTGATAGGCCCGCCGTGCGCAACTCACGGCTCACCGCCCCTACCGATTCAGCGCGTTTAACTGCCACTTGGCTGCGGGCTGCGAGCTCGTTTAAGTTAATCGCCAAACGCGCGATGGCAATGCACAAGGGCACAGCGGTCAAAAAGAAACACCCGCCAACGAGGCGGGCTACGGTGGGTGAAAAAATCATACCGTCTTTATAATGGAAACCGATTGAATTTCAAGCCCTTATGCGTACGCCTCAACCCTTTAATGTGATCGCCGCCATGGCAAATAACCGTGTGATCGGCGCGGCCAACGCGATGCCGTGGCAGCTACCGAGCGATTTAAAACGTTTCAAAGCACTCACCATGGGGCATCGGCTCATCATGGGACGCAAGACTTTTGAAAGTATTGGGCGGCCTTTGCCTGGTCGAGAAACGGTCGTCATCAGTCGCACCGAGAGCTCACGTGCCGGCGTGGTGTCGGTAAAAAGCTTAGCCGAAGCGCTGGCCCTACCCGCTGCGCCTTCGCAACAAATTTTTGTAGCCGGTGGCGGGCAAATTTACGCTCAGGCTTTAGCGGAATTTGCGCCGCACATTGCCATCATGTACCTCACGCTCATTGATCATTCGGTAGAAGGTGATGCATGGTTTCCCGTACTGGATTGGACGCACTGGAAAATCCACCACGAGGAATCGCATCGGCACGACGTTGCAATTGCATTCAACTATCGCTTCGTCGATCTCGTGCGCGCATGAGCAGCGTAAGCGCGGGCCGGCGCGCGGCCTGGCGCAGCGGGCTTATCTACACCGTCTCTCTTTCGCCTTCTTACTTGGTGTTTGGTGCCGTATGCGGTATTTCCGCTAAACAAGCCGGACTGTCGTTGCTGCAAGCATTTTTGTTCCCTGCGCTGGTATTCGGCGGCTCTTCGCAGGTGGTGCTCCTCTCTTTATTGCTCGCGGGTGCGCCAGTGGCTGTAGTAATGCTAAGCGCGGTAATTGTGAATGGCCGAATGGCGATTTACAGCGCCATTTTTTCGCAATGGATGCGTGCGTATTCACCAATCACGCGCGCAAAAGTTGCGCCCCTGCTCGTCGATCAAACTTATGTAGCCGTAGTGGGCTATCGCGAACGCGAAGGCGAAGCTAATCCGTATTGGCTCGATCATTATTTCGCTGCTGGAATTTCGCTCTGGCTGTACTGGATTGCCACCAACATGATTGGCTACGTAGCCGGACAAATCGTACCCAGCCAGTGGCAGCTCGAATTCGCCGTACCGCTCTCGTTTGTTGCCGTGCTTGCCCCAATGGCTAAACGTGCGCCGATGGCGTTGGCGGTAGCGCTTGGGGCGTGTTTGAGTTTGCTCTTTTTCTCTCTGCCGCTCAAACTGGGCCTTATCGCCGCGTGCTTCGTTGGCGTAGCCATCATGCTCGGCTTAGATCGAAAGTTTAAATGGACAGCTTAACCCTTTGGGTCGCCATCTTAGGCGCTGCACTCGGCACCCTCGCGATGCGCATGAGTTTTCTAGGCCCGTGGTCGCGCGGCAATTTCCCGGCCTGGCTCGAGCGCGGGCTCCGGTACGCCCCGCCGCTTATTTTCGCCGCGCTCATTACGCCGATGATTGTGAAAGTGGGAAGCGAAGTACCCACCCCACAAATGATCGCCCGCCTCGTTGCAGTCGGCGTTACCTTCGCCTGGGCTTGGATTCGTGGCGGGCAAGTCTGGCCGCTCTTCGCTGGAATGGTAACGTTGCACGCGGTGCAGAGGTTACTGAACTAAAAGTGCAAAAACCTGCGGCGTAAAACAAGCACTTTTTGAGGATTATCTCTTGGAAAAAATCTGTTTTTTTAGTTGCCTATCACTAGCATTCGCGCTCACCGGGAAGTAAATCTCTTGCGCTCGCCGCATACGCCGCAGCAGTGGCTACAACGCGGTCTGCACCATCGTATTCCACATAAAAACAACGTTTGGCGGAGCCTTCGCTGAACCTGTACACACCGCTTAAGTTAGACGATACGCGATAGCGGGAATACCAAAATGCGGGCCCGAGCTCGCGCTCGACTTCCCACTTCTGTAAGCCCACTTTAATGCGACTAAACACCGCGATGTGCATCGCCTCGTAGTCGCGCACCATGCGGCCTTGTTTATCGAAATCGAGCACGCGCACGCTGGCACCGCCGGGCGCGAAGGAGTAGATGAGGCGCGGGCCATTCGCAGTGGTGTGGGATTGCGTG
>JANMDS010000114.1:0-12304 GCA_031376405.1 Betaproteobacteria bacterium | reverse complement strand
CATAACCTCCCGCCCCGCGATTTGCCCGATGGTAATAGGCGAAGACGGATCGCCCCACGCCGTGGTCGCCACCACTTTGCGCGAAACACTTAAATTTGCGAGCGTCGTAAGCCCGCTACCACCGATGATTGCTAGCATAGCGGTGGATTGTAGAACGTGCCGCCGTTACGCACGCGCGATTAAAAAAATGCCATTTTTCTGGCAGATAAAGTCTAAAACCGCCTGCTTCTGCGCCGCAGGTATTGAGGTAGCAACCGATATTGAATACTGCAGTTCCTTCAGGCGCTCGCGACACGGGCGAGATGCGCCGCTAACGGTTGCGCGCTCGCATCACACCGTACCCTACTAGCCCAATCAACGGTGCCAACAACCAAAGTGCCAGCGGATGCAAAGTGGGCACAACCTCGATCGAGGTGACATTGACGGTAAGCACCGCCGTTGCACACGCGAGCGGGTCCGCGCTGCTACACACACGGTAGGTACATTGCCCACTGCCGACGAAACCTGCATTTGGGTTAAACCGAACACGGGGTGGAGTGCTCGCATTGAGCGTGCAATCCCCATTGGAAGCGTTCCCCGTCAGCGTAAGTGAATTTGGCGCACAGGCATTGTTAACGGTCGAACCTGGGCAGTTGTCGTTTGCCAACACGTTGTAGATGATGGCGATCCTTGCCGTTGTTTCGGCGGTGTCCGCAACAAGCACAGGGGCTGCGCCTTGGGCGACGACGAGCAAACTGTTTCGCGCATTATTAGCCGGTTGCACGTCCTCGCTGGCATTTGTCGAGAACGTCACGGGACTGCTGCCCGCTGTCGAGGGCGTTCCGCTTATCGTACACGTGATCACTCCATTGGCTGCGAGCACTTGCCCAGTTGAAGGGTTACCTCCGCCTGGGAGGCAGTTGGCGATCAATCCCAATGGCAAACCCGAAACCTCGCAGCGGGCTGCAGTTGCCGCATTTGGTCCCGCGTTCGTACACACCACTGCCGTGGACGGATAGGGTTGCCCCACAACGCCCGAGGGTAACGTAAACAATGTCGGCACGAACATGTCCGCAATCGCCTGCGGAGTTGCTAGAACAAGCGCGCAACCAAGCGGCACGCCCGCGGCAGTACATGGCGCGGGGTCACTCGTTCCCTGGCCTGCCAAGTTCACTCGGGCACGGTTGGTCGCGGTCACGCCAGCGGAAGCCGCTAGCGGTGTCACATTTAAAGTGAAGGCTGCCAATCCGCCAGCCGGGATGCCGCTAGCGGTCGTGAGCGAACAACTTACGTCGAGTCCAACCGATAGCAAGCCCGTAGCGAGGCAGCTTACGCTCACCGCACCCGCGCCTGGTGCGGCGGCGTTAAATTGAAAGTGGGCGGGTAACTTTTCCGAAACGAATACCGTAGCGAGACTTGTTGCAGCAACCGCAGCGTTGCTGACCGTTAACAGAAAATTTCCGGGTTGATTGACAATCCAACCGCCCGTCGGGCCCACGGAGGGATTCGCCTTCGCAAGCGAGAGCAAAGGTATCGGGCCACACGCTGGGGCGTTCGCTGAGATGAATGCATCGAGGTACGGGTCGGTGATGAATCCTGTTTGATCGACGTCCCGCAGCTTGGCGGCCAACGCGCCTGAAAGTCCGAAATAATTACCCGGCAACGGATACGCAGAGACAGCACCGCCCACCCAACGGCTGGCTTCAAAATCGATGTTGCCGCAGATTACGTTATGGGTCACCGTGTTTGCACCCAGCGTAGTGCCCGTGCCCCGGTCAAAGTAGGGCGTGGTGGCGGTGTTTTGCCCCACGGACAAACTGTTGTTAGGATTACCCGATTGCAATTGCACGCCGATATCGTTTCCGACGATGACGTTATCCCGCACGGTATTCCCAGCGCCTTCGAGCACCAAGCCGAAACCATCTCGATCGAACGATATTGCTGGAGTTGTTGGACACGCCGTACGCGCGTTGAGCGCCCCACCTGGAATCAGATCCAACGTGGCCGCATCGATACCGTTAAACGGATGGCGAATGTCGCGAATCGTGTTACCAGTCACCCTCACCCCACTCGGCGCAGCGAGTGCGGGCTCAATGGGGAAATTGCCATCGCCAGCTGCGGTTTGCAACCGAGCGACGACAATCCCCGCTCGATCTCGACAATCGCCGAACAACGCGTCGGCGGTTGTGCCCAAGGCGCTGTTTTTCCCCAGCAGACTGAATCGATACAAATAAACGCTCGAAACGCCAATCGCGTTGTTTTCAATAACAAACGGCTCACTGGCCGTGCCGTTTGCGCCCTTGGCTTCAATGCCAAATCGGCCATTGTCGGTAACCGTATTCCCAGTAAAAGTCACGCCCAAAGGCGTGATGTTCGCATTTGTGCGCGGATCAATCAGCGGCCCGGGGGCTGGCACGGGGTCAACAGCGGGTGTAAGAAGATCAAATGCATGGAGCGCCATGCCCGAGTCGGTATTGCCCACCACCCGATTATTCGTCATGCGCACATGCCGGGTCGAACCGGAATTCAAATCTACGCCTACGAGGGCGTTATCTAAAAAATCGCTGTTGGCAATCACCCAATTTCGCCGTTGTCCGGTGGACCACAGGCCTCGTCCTACGCCGCCTTGACGGTTCCATTTAGCGGTGACCGCATCGAACAAAAAATTAGTGAACTGGTTGGTTATGGCACTCGATAATGCGGTTGCGCTTGCAAAACTAAACCCAGCGGAACCGTGTCCATTGCTGCCTACATTGAAGGCGAAGAAATTATTGATGTTCACGTTTGCTTGCGAAGCGATACCGGCATTGCTGAAACCAGCGGCGGTCGCATTGGCAAGCGTGGGGACAGGGTCGTTTCCGGCCAGACCCAAGGTAAGTGCTTCGATCCGTACGGAATTGATTGCGGTAGGGGCATCCGCTCCGACACCATCAACGTTGGTGAGAAAAATACCATTTGCGAGCGCTGCACCGTTGGCGCGCTGCACAATCGTATTATCTTTACCCGCTCCAATCAGTGTTGTATTACTTCCCAACTTTAATGTGCCGCGGGTTGGGTAAACACCAGCCGGTAAAAGGTAGTTCCCTGATCCAAGCACGATTGACCCGCTTAACGGGACGCTTGCCATCGCTTCAGGTAGGGTTGTAGGGTTGGCTGTGCTACTCCCGTTCGCAAGCCCAAATGCCGCGGGCGAGACAAAACAAGGAGAGCTTAAACACGGGGCCGCAGCCACGTTTGCAACGAGTAACCCTGTACTCCATACGACCAGGATAAACGTAGCCCATTGGCGTAGGAAGTGAGGCGAATGGTGAAGACGGGCTCGTAACACAGTGCGCTGACTATACAGCAGGTGCACTTCGGTTCAAAAACTGGCGGAAGGACGGGGATTCGAACCCCGGGTAGGCTATGAACCTACGCACGCTTTCCAGGCGTGTGACTTAAACCGCTCATCCATCCTTCCGTTTTACTGCCTACTTCGTCTGCTGGAAAACTGCAATCGGTGTGTGACCGGATAAACGTAACCCGCTCATCCATCCTTGCAATCTTTTCAACGCCAAGAATTCGGTTACGGGAAGTTTAGCCTATCGTGCGGCCCTTGCCGTCTCGCGTGCCCCCTCATCGGGCATGTAAAGGTGCAGGAAGTACCGCTCATAGGGGTGTGGGTAGTAACCTTGCAGCCAAGGCTGCGAGGGCGTGGTGCGGTAGGTGTGCACCCCAAACTCGAAAACCGAGAAGATTCCCGCCAGCTCGGACATGGTGCGGTATTGGGCGTTGCGTTCCAGCCCGAAGGGGAGTGCTTGCGCCGTTTCGTAGGCTTTGTCGAATGCCGGAAGATTGAAGCGAGCATCGTTAATTTGCCCAATATTTTTGCTGTAGAGCAGTTGCATGTACGAATCGCCACTTGGGCTGCCCACAAACCATGAGTAGCCCCAGATTTGCAGCGTGCCTAAGCGTGCTTGCTCTACCAATTCGGCCCATTTTTGTTTAACGAACTCAACGCGAATGCCAATCGCGTCCATATTTTTTTTCCAGAGCTCATCGGATTCGCGGTAGCGGGATTCCGGAAGCGAGGCTTTGCGAATTACCAGCGGCTTGCCGTCTGGCCGCTTGCGGTAGCCATCGCCATCGCGGTCTTTGTAGCCGAAACGATCAAGCAGCGCTCGGGCGAGCTCGGGGTCGTATTTCGGCGCTACATTGAGTGCAGGCTCGTGTCCGATTTGCCCTGGCGGTACGAGCTGCGTAGCCGGTATCGCCTGCCCTTTATAGAGCACGCGAATTTCTTCTTCGGTGTTTAAGCCCATCAAAATCGCGCGGCGCAGGGCAATTTTTTGCTTTTCGTAACCCCCTACAACGGGGTCATCCATGTTGAAAAAACTAAATTGCAGCGAAGGCTCGAGCAGGCGCTGGCTGCGTATGCCTAACTGGGCGAATTCGGGGCGCAATTGTCCCTTATCTAATACCTTCTCGGACAAATCGCGTGGCACGCGGTACATCACGTCCGAGTCACCTTTTTGCAACATGAGCAGACGCGGGGTGCTCTCTTCCACAACGCTTATTTCTACGCGCGGCGAAAGGGGCACTTTTTTCCGATAAGTGCGCGAAATGCCTCGAATTGCGCCGCAGGTAGTTCACTTTTGAGCGCATCGGGAGTGATGGGAAACGTTTCGTTGCGGTAGTTTGGGTTCGCCACAAGCACCATCCGGTTCGCCCGAACCCATTGCTCCAATTTGTACGGTCCAACGCCGATCGGTTTAGTAAGGTTTCGCCCGCGTTCATCGGCATGCGCCTCGATCACTTCGCGGGCCATTGCGCTTAACGGTGTGCCCCCGATTAACTGATATTCAAACTGATAGTTAGGGCTTTGAAAGCGCACGGTAAATGTATATTTATCGAGCACAGTAAAGCCGGAAAACGGCGCATCGTAATCGAACTTCCCCGCCTTTTTCGCCGCCGCCCGAGCCAAGGCTTCGCCTTCGAGTTTGCTCTCAAACTGCCAGTAGTACGGAGACGCAATTCGCGGGTCGAGCAAACGCTTCCAGCTATACACCACATCTGCCGCGGTGAGCTCGCGCTTCTGGCCTTTGAACGCTGGGTGATCCGAGAAAAAAAGCCCCGGCTGCACCTTCAAAGTAAAGAGTTTTCCTCCTTCAGAAATCACAGGAGAGCCGGTTAAAAAACCCGGAGCGCCCTTCGGTGGACGTGCAAAAAAATCGTTGCGCAGTGGCACATCGAAAATAGCGTTCATTACATCCGCCGACGTTGCATCGTCCATCGCAGCGGGGTCGAAGCCGATCTCGGCGTTATCGAAGGCAATTTTGAGCGTTTGCGTAAACGCAGGTTGGGCGAAAAGCATCATACCTGCGGCGCAAAATAGGGCAGTTTTAATAATGATCTCCCGGGCAAAAACACTTTTCTCGGTGCCAAATAATGCGCACCGTGGGGCTCCCATGCTACCGCAACAGCCAACGCAGCGGCGTCATCACCAATTCAGGAAACACCACAAGCACCGCCATCACCAACACTTGCGAAAGCAAAAACGGCATCACGCCTTTGATCACTTCGTGCATCGGAATGCGCCCCACGCCGCACACCACATTTAACACCGTACCCACAGGCGGGGTGAGCAAACCGATGGCATTGTTGATGATGAACAACACGCCGAAATACACCGGATCAATGCCCGCTTGCCTAACGATGGGCATGAGCACGGGCGTTAAGATTAACACCGTTGGCGCGAAGTCGAGTGCAGTGCCCACCACAAACACAAGCAGCATGAGCATGGCCATCAACATCATTTTATTGTCCATGAATGGCTTCATGAGCTCAACCATTTGCGCGGGTATATTCGCAACCGTGATGAGCCACGCCGATACCAAGGCGGCAGCCACCAAAAACATGACCACAGCGGATGTTTTGCCTGCGCTCAGCACAATGCCGTACAAATCCTTCAACTTAATTTCGCGGTAAATAAAGAGTCCGACTAACAACGAATACACCACTGCAACCACTGCCGCTTCGGTCGGCGTAAATACCCCAAACTTCATTCCACCGATAATTAACACCGCGAGCAAATAAGACCAAAACGCGTCGACCGTAACACGCATCCGCTCACGCATGGGCACGCGCTCAGAAACCTTAACCTTATCTTTTCTGGCCACGATCCACCATGTAATCACGAGTGCTAGGCCCATTAACAAGCCAGGAAAAATACCGGCCATGAAGAGCTTGGAAATCGACACGCCAGCAATCACACCGAACAATACAAAACCAATCGACGGCGGGATGACGGGCGCGATGATGCCCCCTGCCGCAATGAGGCCCGCCGACCGGTCCATACGATAGCCAGCCTTGCGCATCATCGGTAACAACACCGCTGCCAGCGCAGCGGTATCGGCCACAGCCGAGCCCGATAGGCTAGCCATGACTATCGCTGCAAAAACAGCCACGTAACCCAAGCCACCTTGAAAATGCCCCACCCACACCATTGCGGAGTTGACGATGCGACGGCTCATTCCGCCGGCGTTCATGAGCTCGCCTGCCAACATAAAAAACGGCACGGCCATTAGCGCGAAGTTATCGGCACCGCTGATTAAGTTTTGGGAGACGATTTGGGTATCGAAGGTGTTCAGATGCAGCATGAGCGCTACACCGGAAACAATGAGCGAAAACGCTAAAGGCATGCCCAGCGCCATTGCGGCGAGAAGCGAAACGATAAAAACTAGAACAGTCATCGCGTGCCGTTCGTTTTGTGTTGCGCATTTTCGTGCGTGAAGTTTTCTTCCGCGTCTTGCACCTGAATTAAATCGGCTTCGGTAAATTCGCCGCGGGCCAAGCGCACGAGGTTACCCACAATAATGAGCCCCATCGCCACGCTCGCGAGATACCCCACACCGTACACCCAACTCATGGGTAATTCCGTAATGGCAGAGCGGGTCGTTGCGTTAATGCCGTGTTGCTTCCATGTGCCGTAAAACATCAGGGCGCAACAGCCAAGCATCAACACATTTGAGAGCGCAAACGCGACCTTCTTACCGTTGCGAGGCAGCATGCGTACCACGGAGTCGAGCCCCAAGTGAGCGTTTTCGCGCATTGCGATAATCGCGCCCAAGAAGGTAATCCAGATAAACAAGAACCGCGAAAGCTCCTCGGAACTCATGATGCCGGAATCAAACCCGTAACGCAGCACCACGTTGCCAAAAACCATGATGACCATGATCGAGAGCATGGCGACCAATAAGAATTCAGCAACGCGGAAAAACAGCGCGCTTAATGTTGAGAGCGCGTTCAACGGAGCCACGCTTTACTTCGTGGCTTCGATGGCTTTGAGCAGCGTTACGCCATTTTTCTCACCAAACGATTTGGCGATGGCTTCCGATACGATTTTCTGGAACGGTGCCATGTCCACGTTTTCAACGACTTGCATGCCCGATTTTTTGAGCTCGGCTACCACTTTTCCCGCGTTCTGCGCGTTCAAATCGCGTTGAAATTTCGCCGCCTCTTGCGCAGCTTGTACGATGATGGTTTGCGTGGCAGCAGGCAAAGTATCGAACTTGGCTTTGTTCATCGCTAAAATGAGCGGCGAGTAGACGTGATTGCTCACCGTTAAGTGTTTTTGTACTTCATAAAATTTTGACGACCACGTTACGTTAATCGGATGCTCCTGCGCATCGAATGTGCCGGTTTCCAGCGCGGTGTAGAGCTCGGAAATTGGCATCGGCGAAGGGTTCATGCCGAGCAATTTAAACGCTTGAATGTGATACGGATTAGGCGTGGAACGAATTTTTAAACCCTTCGCATCGTCGGGGGTGCGAATCGGGCGTTTGTTGTTGGTGAAGGCTCGCCAGCCGTTTTCCCAATACGCCAAACCTTTGAGCCCGTGCGGCGCGAGCTCGCCCAAAACACTCTGCCCCACCGCACCATCAAGCACATTGTAGGCGTGTTGTGCGCTGCGAAACACAAACGGCAGCTCCATCGCGGCGGTATTGGCCACGATTCCGTTGTAGTTCGACGCGCCGCTCGAAACGATATCGATCGTGCCGCCACGTGCGCCGTTAATCATCGCCGCGTCGTTGCCCAATTGATTTGCTGGGTAAATGGTAATTTCAACTTCACCATTGGTGCGTTGCTTGACGAGCTCGGCCATTTTTACCGCAGCAGCGTGTTGACCATCAGTCGGGTTCACGGCGTGGCCAAGCTTCAAATTGAATGTGGCGGCGATGGAGGCCGTGCTTGCCGCGGCTACGATGCATGCGAGGCTCGATAGGGCGAACGGGGATTTAACTTTCATGGGAAGGCTCCTTGTTGGGGTGGGTTGCGCGTTTAGCGTCATCTTATCAGTATAATCATATCATATGATGAATATAGTGTTTCACGGCCAAAACGCCGCCAACTTCAGGCTCGGTTTTGAGCAACTGGTCGATCCTAGCGTTCAGATTTTCGATCTTAGCGACGATCTGCAGTTGTCGGGCGAACGCGAGCGCTTTGAAAACGCGCAGGTGATCGTCGGGGTATCACTTAACTCAAAACACCCCATCCCGAAAGCATTGCGCCTCTACCAGGCGCCGGCTGCCGGAACGGATGCGATCGACCTCACGCAGTTGCCTGCGGGGGCTGCGTTATGTAATTGCTTCGGTCACGAAAACGCGATTGCAGAATACGTAATGAGCGCGCTCTTGATGCGGCACGCCCCCATCGCCCACGCGGATGCCGACTTGCGTGAACAACGCTGGACGTATTGGGCAGGTCGCCCTACGGCTTTACGCACCGAACTAGGCCAGCAAACTATTGGGCTGCTCGGCTACGGACATATTGGCCGCACAATCGCCGCGCGGGCCAAAGCCTTCGGCATGCGCGTGCACGCGGCGAACCGAAGCCCAATTACAGACCCGCTTGTCGATCAAGCATTTTCGCTCAGTGCGCTTCACGCGTTTATGGGCTCGGTAGACATCGTGGTGGTTTCGCTGCCGCTATCACCGGATACCGCGGGAATTGTGAATTCCCGCGCGCTTGCGGCGATGCGAACCGACGCCATTATCATGAATGTTGGGCGTGGCCCAGTGATTGACGAAGCGGCGCTATACAGCGCGCTCTCCGGCAACACAATTGGTGGCGCGATTATCGACACTTGGTACAACTACCCAACGCTGAGCCAAGTAGAGTGCGCGCCGTCAAAGTTTGATTTCGCAAGCCTGCCAAACGTTGTGATGACCCCCCACATGTCCGGCTGGACATCGGGCACCGTGGCCCGGCGTCAACGAACGATGGCAGACAACATTGGCCACTTGGCCGCGTCGCGCGCGCTCGTCAACGTAGTTAAGCCTGCCACAGCCGCCTGAAAGTCAAAATACCTGCGGCGTAAAAACGGCCTTTTTCGGAAGATACCTCTCAAAAAAGGCTGTTTTTACGCCGCAGGTATATCTGCCTTACTAGGCTTTAACGACACGTTCTGCCGCCTGCGCATCAATCACCGCTAAAGCGGTCATGTTCACAATCCGGCGCACGGTTGTTGAAGGCGTAAGGATGTGCACTGCCCGTGCTGCCCCTAATAAAATCGGGCCGATGGCGAGGTTATTTCCGGCAGCAGCTTTGAGTAAGTTGTACGAAATATTCGCTGCATCAAGGTTGGGCATCACCAGCAAATTGGCCGAACCTTTGAGCGGGGAATCGGCGAAAAGCTCTGCCCTAATGTCTTCACGCAAAGCGGTGTCGCCGTGCATTTCACCATCCATTTCGAGCGTGGGTGCGCGCTCGCGCAGCAACTCAAACACTTTGCGCATTTTTGCGGCACTCGGATGATCGGAGGTGCCATAGTTTGAGTGCGAGAGCAATGCAACTTTTGGGGTGATACCAAAGCGGCGCACTTCTTCTGCCGCCAGCATCGTAATTTCAGCTAATTCTTCGGCGGTGGGGTCGTAGTTCACGTGGGTGTCAACCATAAACACAAACCGCTCCGGCAACATAAGCGCGTTCATCGCGGCGTAGGTTTTTGCTCCGGCGCGCTTGCCCAAAACGTTATCGATGTATTGCAAATGCAAGTGCGTAGTACCGTACGTTCCGCAGATGAGGCCATCGGCATCACCTTTGCGCACCATCATCGAGGAAATGAGTGTTAACCGACGGCGCATTTCAATTTTTGCGTATTGGGGTGTAATGCCCCGCCGCTGCATGAGCTTATGATATTCGCTCCAATATTCTTTGTAGCGCGGATCGTTTTCTGGGTTGATAATTTCAACATCCACGCCCGCTTTCAAGCGCAAGCCCAGCCGCTCTACCCGCCGCTCAAACACCGCAGGCCGCGCGATGATGATCGGCTTGGCAATGCCTTCGTCCACAATCACCTGCACGGCTTGCAGCACCCGCTCATCTTCGCCTTCGGCAAACACGATCCGCTTCGGTGCCTTTTTTGCCTGCTCAAACACAGGCTTCATCACCGAGCCACTTTGATAGACAAATTGGGTGAGCTGTTGCCGATAGGCTTCTAAATCCTTTAGCGGGCGGGCGGCAACGCCAGAATCCATCGCCGCTTTTGCCACCGCCGGGGCGATGCGCACAATCAAGCGCGGATCGAATGGCTTGGGAATTAAATACTCAGGGCCAAACGACAGCTGCGCGCCAGCGCCGTAGGCGTTAAGCACTTCGTCGTTGGTCTCGGCCATCGCTAAATCGGCGATTGCTCGCACCGCAGCCAACTTCATTTCCTCGTTAATTTTCGTAGCGCCCACATCCATCGCGCCACGGAAAATAAACGGGAAACACAATACGTTATTAACTTGATTCGGAAAATCGGAGCGCCCCGTGGCGATGATTGCATCGGGTCGCGCCGCCTTGGCCACATCCGGCATGATTTCCGGGTTCGGATTGGCGAGCGCCAAAATGAGCGGGTTGGCATTCATGCTGGCGAGCCACTCCGGCTTCAATACGTTTGCTGCCGAGAGCCCCAAAAATACGTCTGCACCTTCCAAAATTTCTTTGAGCGTGCGTTTGTCTGTCTTGCGAGCATAACGGGATTTATTGTCGTCCATCAAGGCCACACGGCCTTCGTAGACCACGCCCTCAATGTCGGAGACGAAAATATTTTCAAGCTTGATGCCCAAGCCCACGAGCAAATCTAAGCAAGCCAGGGCCGCCGCGCCCGCGCCGGAAACCGCCAACTTGACTGAATCGAGGGGCTTGTTAAGCAACCGCAGGCCATTTGAAATTGCCGCACCCACGATAATCGCTGTGCCGTGCTGATCGTCGTGAAACACGGGGATTTTCATCCTCTCGCGCAGTTTTTTCTCGACGTAGAAGCACTCAGGCGCTTTGATGTCTTCGAGATTGATGCCGCCAAAAGTGGGCTCGAGCGAGGCGATGATATCGACCAATTTATCGGGGTCGAGCTCGTTAATCTCGATGTCGAAGCAATCAAGACCGGCGAATTTTTTGAACAATACCGCCTTGCCTTCCATCACCGGCTTCGCTGCAAGCGGGCCAATCGCGCCTAATCCAAGTACCGCAGTACCGTTGGTAACAACGCCCACCAGATTGCCGCGGGAAGTCATGTTGTAACTCTCTGCAGGGTCGCGCACGATTTCTTCGCACGCGAACGCCACACCGGGGGAATACGCCAAAGCCAAATCGCGTTGGTTTATTAAACCTTTAGTCGCCGCGATAGCAATCTTGCCCGGCTTAGGGTAGCGGTGATACTCTAGGGCGGCTTTGCGCAGCGAATCTTTCATGAGCGAGCGATTTATGTGGAAACGATTTTCACATTTTAGGCGCGCCGGAAAGATTTGCCATGCAATTTCGGTATCTCGTCGGGACAGGGGCTTCGCCTATCCCAATTGGAGCGGACTGCTTAACGCACGTAGAGTATCGCCTGCGCTGTGGCGGTACCGCCTTTGCCATCGGAAATGGTGTAAGAGCAAAAGTCAAACCCACGGAAGTACGCCACGGGGGTGAAGTAGGCCAAACCATTGCTTACCCACGCCGTGCCGTTCTGACAGCTTATTTCGGTCACCACCAAGGCGTCGCCGTCTGCATCGGTATCGTTCGCCAAAACATTGACGAACTGGCCTTCGACATTTTTGGCAAGCGCAAGCCGATCATCTACAGCTACCGGAGCGCGATTTGCGATAGGCGCAGGGGTTGGAGCGGGCGTCGGTGCAGCCGTCGGAGCAGGGGTCGGCGCTGGCGTCGGAGCGGCGGTTGGGGCCGGCGTTGGTGCTGCGGTTGGAGCAGGGGTCGGCGCAGCCGTCGGGGCTGGCGTTGGCGCCGGCGTTGGTGCTGCGGTTGGTGCTGCGGTTGGTGCTGGCGTTGGTGCGGCCGTCGGGGCTGGCGTTGGTGC
>JANMDS010000059.1:0-1539 GCA_031376405.1 Betaproteobacteria bacterium | reverse complement strand
GATACGGTCCGAAATACTGGTTTTTCTTTTCAGGCTTACCCCGAAAGAACTTGACCAACGGATAGCGGTGGCCGGTGAAACACAGATACGGATAGGACTTATCATCCCGAAACAAAATGTTGTACCGAGGCTCTAGGCTTTTGATGAAGTTATTTTCCAGCAACAGCGCTTCGGCTTCGCTGCGGGTAATGGTCGTGTCAATGCTCGCCACTTGCCCAACCATCATACTGATGCGCGGGCCCAGCCCGCTTTTCACAAAATAGGAGGTGACCCGCTTTTTTAGATCCTTTGCCTTGCCAACGTAGAGCGTCGCGCCCTCTTGGGCGATCATGCGATAGACACCGGGCAAACTGGGCAATGCGCGTAGGGTATCGCGCAAGTGGACAAAACGATCAGTAGGCTCTGCTTCTGGCATCACGCTAGTTTAGTGCGTGCTCCGCGTTTAGCGTGCAGATCCAAAACTAGTATTTTCCCAGGAGATAAACTTCAAAAAATGCTGTTTTTACGCCGCAGGTATTTCACGCAGAAGCGTCGAAATTGCCAAAAAAAACCTGCTCACAGCAGGCTTTTTTACGCGACCTTAACTTTACACCCGACGCCGATACTCGTCAGAACGGGTGTCGATTTCAATACGATCTCCGATTTCAACGAAAGCAGGGACGGGGATAATAAAGCCTGTTCCTTTGAGCTTAGCGGGCTTTAACACTTTACCGGAGGTATCGCCTCGCACTGCAGGCTCGGTGTATTCCACTTCGCGTTCAAGCGAGGTAGGTAGTTCGACTGAAATGGCCCGGCCCTCGTAGAACGTCACCTGACACGGCATTTCCGCTTCAATGTAGTTAATCGCGTTGCCCAACGAGTCGGCTTCAATTTCGTACTGATTAAACTCAGCATCCATAAAGACGTACATCGGATCACCGAAGTAGGAGAAGGTGACATCTTTTTTATCAAGAATGATGTCGTTAAATTTGTCGTCGGCGCGGAATACTGTTTCGGTGCCGCCATTTGAGAGCAAGTTTTTCAGTTTCATCTTCACAACCGATGCGCCACGGCCAGATTTGACGAATTCGGTTTTGATTACAACCATGGGGATGCCATCGATCATGACGACGTTGCCGATGCGCAGTTCTGTTGCGATTTTCATTTGCGATGCAGTTTAAGTAACTGTGGGAGGAATTTGAGTAACCTGCGATTGTATCTCGGAAGCTATTTTGTTTGCAAATTCAATCAGTTGCGTTGCCAAATCGGACTGCGCCGTGAGGCGTGCACGCCACAGCAGGCACGCGTGCTGCCATGCCTGCCTGCGTGCGTAGAGCGTAGGCCAGAGCGCGCGCACCGAGGCGGCATCGCCCGCGCTCCACGCGTGGAAGAAACAAGCCAAATCGGCACGAAACTGCGTACTGGGCACGCTTTCACCAAAGCGCTCCAGCCACGCCTGTAGCTTCGCTGTGTGTGCGTTTTCTGCTTGTGGGTAGATGTGCCACAAAAATGGCTTCGCTGCCCACTGCGCGCGCACGAACGAATCCTCGCCGCGCACGA
>JANMDS010000057.1:0-3963 GCA_031376405.1 Betaproteobacteria bacterium | reverse complement strand
TTCTTCGGAAAAATAAAAGAGTTCAGAGGCATAGCCACGAGATACGATAAACTTGTTCGTCGATTCCTTGCAGGCATTAATATCGTATTGATTGCTTTTTTCGCTAGGAATTATCTAAAAATAATTGTCAACACGGCCTAGATACCAGAGCCCAACACTCATCCGTCAAATACTGTCGCCGTTCGTTGCTCATAACGCACTCCCAACAATTATTACTTTTATTGGAAAGATTTAACTCTACTTTTTAAATTGTCAACAGAGCCTAGCCATATCCACTGCGCCACGAGCGGAATGCAGTTCAGCCATTTGGGTAGGCGCTCAAACCTGCCAACCGGTTGCGGTGCGCGTTTAACCAAGCGTAATGGCCAGCTTTTAGCTTTCACCGCAATCGGGTCGCTCAATGCGGCGGCGTTACGGGGCATCGGGCAAAATTTCATAATGGATGGGCTTGAATGCGTAATTATTGGACTGTTCGGCGGAACAGGCGGTAAGCCCGATGATTAAATCCATCTTAGCTTCTACGATTATATAATCACCGGCTTTGCTTAATGGCGGCTCAACGCGAAGGATGCCAGTGGCTGCATCAATCGGCACATTCATAAATACATTGAATGCGGTAGGTATCTGATCGGGGGTAATTCCATAAGGCAATAACGCTTCGGCGAGATTGCCAAAACAACCGCGATGCGGGTGCTGATGCTCGTAAATGATGCGGAAGGTATCGGCGGAACAAGGCGTCAGTAGAAAATCGTGTCTGCCAACCGTATCTTCAATGATTTCGAGCATCACATTGCTGCGGTTGGAATAAAGAGGATCGCCTTTGGTGAGATAAATCTTGCTGGCATAATCAAGGCTGCGGCCTGAGGATATGACCTCATGAATATCATCTTGATTGTAAGCAAGCAAATCAGCGACCTGCTCACCTTTGGGGTCGATGATTTTTAGCTGTTGGCTTTTATTAAGCTTAAAGGCAACGCCGCTGCGTGGGGAAATTTCTTTGGTCATGTTTTACTCTTTTCAAAGGCGTGAAAGGGGCATGTCCATTGAGAGTTTACGGCGCGCCCGCTGTATTGCCGCGCTTCCGAGCTCTGGCCGTGCTGCGCGAGCATGGGATTTTTTGTACCGCATAATTTGATATCACGCTCAGTTATAGTCTGGCGCAGGCGCTCATATTTTCCTTTATCACGCAACAACTCAAACTGATTATGAAGATTGAATATCAGCGCTGGTTTTGAAAATTTTCTGGCCAGTCTGCTGGCATTTGGATGCAAACCCACCACATAAAACGCCTTACCACCAACACTTAAGCTGAAATCCACAGAACCCGGATCAGCGCTCACTTGATTATCCCATGCATAATGCGGCGCATCTTTATCGTGTATAGCTTGTAAACGCTCCCAAAAGTACTGTTCAAATTCAACCTCACTCATTGACGGTGAGTTTTGAAATAGTACGACAAAACTCACGAAGACGCTTTCGTGCGTGCATGCACGAGCAAATGCCTGCAATTTTTCTGTTGTTTCAGCATCACTACTTGCTGTTTGTATATTATCCGCCAGGCAATATGTAATGTGATCCTGCGCCAAGGCAGATTTAGCCCCTAAGCAGGGGAATAAGGAATCGTGTATAAATCCCTCAAAACCAGCTATTGCCCCATGGTTCTTAACGAGTTGATTCATCCGAGTGGGTGCTTACTTTTGTGATTATTAAATCACTAACCTATAAACAACCTGATTAGTTATCGATGCCCTATAGGGCTTGTTTGCATAAAGGAGCCGTAATGTTTCCCTCAAGATTTGTTCTTATTTCATGCCTCTTTACGAATAAAATATGCACCGCCCATAATACCACATCGCTTAATGATATTGAGGATTTTAGCGTGCTCAAGCAGCGGAGGATGCCCGATCAAAGACGCTGTAGCAATGGTAAGCGATGATCTTAAAACCGCCTTCTCTCGATAAACAACAAAGGATTGATGTCATGATTAAAACGCTTGGTTATGCAGCACAACATTCGTTCAGCGATTTGAAGCCTTTTGAAATAGAGCGCCGCGAACCTGCCGCAAATGAGGTGCAGATCGATATTCTATTCTGCGGGGTTTGTCACTCTGACATCCACCAGGTTAAAAATATTTGGAAAAATACGGTCTATCCCTGCATGCCGGGGCATGAAATCGTCGGGCGTGTTGTAAAAGCTGGTGCGTCGGTCAGAAAACACAAGGTCGGTGATCTTGTCGGCGTCGGCTGTATGGTCGATTCATGCCATATTTGCGAAAGCTGCGACGAAGGGCTCGAGAATTATTGCGAGAACGGATTCACAGCGACATATAATGGTAATTTGCGCACGCCAAGCAAAGAAAACCTCACCTACGGCGGCTATTCTGAAAGAATCGTTGTGCGTGAAGATTTTGTCTTGCGTATCCCTGCCGGAATGGATGCGGCAGCCGCGTCGCCGCTGTTGTGCGCGGGTGTTACTACCTATTCACCACTCAAGCATTGGAAGGTGGGGTCAGGCACCAAAGTGGGCGTCGCAGGTTTGGGCGGCCTTGGCCACGTGGCGGTTAAGCTGGCGGTGGCTATGGGCGCGGAAGTAAGCGTTATTACCACATCACCGGATAAATCGGCAGATGCTTTAAGCCTTGGCGCGAAACAGGTCATTTTATCTGAAGACAAAGAAAGCATGAAGCAGCATGAGCGAAGCCTGGATTTTATTCTAAGCACCATTCCTGAGCCGCATGATATTAATCCCTACATGACCTTGCTCAAACGTGACGGCACATTGACAGCCGTCGGCTGTATTGCGCCCCTTTCGAAAGCAGTTGATTTGAGCAAAATGATTCCTGATCGCAAAAGCTTAGGCACCTCAATCATCGGCAGCATTGCCGAAACGCAGGAGGTGCTTGATTTCTGCGCTGAACATAACATCGCCTCCGATATTAAAATTATCGATATCGATGCATTAGGTGATGCGTTTGCCGAAATCGAAAAGGGAGAAATTGATTTCCGCTATGTGATCGATATGGCAACACTCAAAGGCAAAAAAGCTGAGGGCGCTACTTTTGTCGATAAAGCTTTAGAACTGATTCGTTAGAACGATAAAGAGCAGCAAAGTGAAACACACTCTCATTCTGTATTTTTCCACCCTAGCCATCATGGTTATTATGGATATGGTTTGGTTAGGTGTCATCGCCAAAGATATTTATAAAAAGTATATGGGTGACTTGCTGGAATTTCATTTGCTGCCGGGGATATTATTCTATCTCATTTATGCGGCGGGAATTGTGATATTCGTGAGTGGCGGCACTGCCAGATCAATGCAATCTTTATTGCTTTACGGCGCTTTATTTGGGTTTTTTGCCTATGCGACGTATGATTTAACCAACCTCGCGACTTTACGCGGATGGTCTCCTGCGCTTGCAATCGTTGATATGGCTTGGGGAACATTTACCACCGCTGTTGTCGCCGCAGGCGGCTGGTATATTGCTGCGTTTTTCAAGGATTGAAAACAACATTGCTGAACTATTCAGGGTCTAACCCTTTTTCCAATGAAGCAACAAAAGCATTGCGGATGATGCCGCCAATAGCCGACCAAGTGTATCGTACTTTCATGCGCTGACGTTAAGGCAAATCATTTATCAAATACCAGCGTATTTTCACCGTGCCTGTCAGCAGCAGAAACTGGCCGCTGCTCATCAAAGGCCGAGAGCACTGCTGTACAACTGGCAGAACAACTAAAGCTGTTGGGTGATAGCAAATACCAGTTGCAGCAACTGGAGCGGGAAACCCAGTGGCGGGCGGCTTCCTGAACACCGACAACGGCGCGTGTGTTGTCATCATACGCGCCACTGCTTTTGTTTTCACAAGGTTGACACGCGGTTGACAAAATCCGCTGAAGCGCCAGCGTTTCCGCCATTTCCTTGTCAACCTGTGTCAACCTGTGTCAACCGAATTTGTCAACCAGCGG
>JANMDS010000005.1:0-4370 GCA_031376405.1 Betaproteobacteria bacterium | reverse complement strand
CGGCCTGAAGCCAGCAGGTCCTCAAGGTGAATACTGGTGGGAATTAAATTCCAACCTCCACCTTGTTAAACCGGCGGGTTCTTCGCAAAGTCCAATAAAAGACAAAGCACCGTCCCTCTGTGCAAAGGTCTTTGGTGTTTAAAATTCCTAGAAAGTCGGCCACGGTTTGGCTCGAGATTAACTGCTGATAAATCTCCTAACTGAAATGGCACAGGGTAATGCTGTGACTATTCTACCTTTGCACGCGGAACTGACTACTCAACAAGCGGCTGATCTCTTAAATGTCTCACGGCCATTTTTTATTAAGCTCTTAAGTGAGGAAAAGATTCCTCATAAAAAAGTTGGTCGTCATCGCCGAATTGCAGCCAGAGACGTGATGGCCTTTAAGCTTGCACAAGAATTCCCCGATCTCTACGATGGCTATATGGTCGGTCAGCCCGCTATTTCGCTCACGCGTTTTTCCATTGCAGGGCATTATCCACAGCTCGTCATCAAAAACGATTTAGGTTTTGATGCGCTCACACCTTCCAATTACACAGGCGAAAAAACACCTGCCGCGCAGTTTGCGGATAAGGTAACGGAAGTATCGAAGCGCGCGGTGGCTGCGTGCGACAAAGAAAAATTAGGTTTTCTCATTGATCCATTTTCCTGCAACTACGATCCACGTAAAGATGCAGGCGCGCTCTGTTCGGGCGTGCCGGGTATCGGCGTATCGGGCAGCAACG
Source organism: Betaproteobacteria bacterium (assembly GCA_031376405.1). Lineage (GTDB taxonomy): Bacteria > Pseudomonadota > Gammaproteobacteria > Burkholderiales > Casimicrobiaceae > JANMDS01. Next base: position 3,645 of record JANMDS010000005.1, on the reverse strand, counting down.
CTAACGCGCAAACTTGCATGAGTTTGCCCGAAGCCACTGCGCTTATGAAAATTTGGTACGGCGCAACGATTGACGGCAGCTTTGATCCGAACGCAAGCGCAGCTGCAAAAGGCGGCGAAGTGAAAGAGGCGAAACGGTTGTGGTGGGCGTTCACGCCGGGCTCAAACGTCACTGGTGGCATCACGCGCGCGGGAACGGGCGCAGAAGTGGTCGCGCTCGCGCTGGCCGATGTGCGCTATGCGCCTCCTTCCATCGTTAACACCTCTACCACCGAACGCAACCGCTGGCGCACACTCTCTTACGCGGACTTTGCTAGCGCCCATGCTAAAGGCATCGCCAACGATGCCATCGGTGGCATGCTCACGGAAAACGCAGACTTAAGCAAGCTCAAAACGCTCGGGCGTAAAGTGCTGATGCATACAGGTTTAGCGGAAGATTCCATCCCGCCTGCCACCTCGATTCAGTACTACACCAACGTCGCGGTGAAAATGGGTGGCATCGATGCCACGCAACAATTTTTCCGTATGTATATGGTGCCAGGTGCTGCGCACAGCTCACAAGGGCGCGCCCACACGATGAGCGGGCAAAACAACACCGTACCGCTACCCAAATTACCCGGCAACACCAACCAAAACCCCACGCGCGAACAAGATCAAATGTTTACCGCGCTGCAAGATTGGGTGGAAAAAGGTATTGCGCCGAACGACATGATCCTCAGTTCACGGGATAACAGCGTGAGCTACCCCGTGTGCGTGTACCCAAAGAAAATTACGTGGGACGGCGTAGGTTCGTCGAAAGTGGCGGCAAGCTATTCTTGTAAGTGAGTTTGAAAACGAGGCCATTACCTGCGGCGCAGAAAAAGCATATTTTGCGAGATATCTCCTGAAAATGGGCACTTCTCCGCCGCAGGTACGATGGTGATTTTTTTGATAATCAAACGTATCTAACTGTAATAAGTGAACCGAACCACTCTCGCCCTCGTTTCGATTTGCATTGGAATTCCTATTGGAGCCTGCCTGGTTTGGTTTGGCCGAGGCGGAGTGTATTCTGAAGCAAGTGCGAACGCGCCGGGGGGCGATAAAAAGCAGGTAGCGCTGCCCTCGAGCTCTGTGCTGCTCATCAAACCAAATGCGGCGAACAATGCGCCTATGTCCAGTGCGATAGCGACGCCCGCCAAGCCCTTCCCGTCAAAACCAGAAAGCGCACTCCGCCTTGCCTACAAAAGCGCAACGGACTACAAGGCCGTGCTCGCGATGGTCGACGCGTTGCCGGGTGATCCCGAGGCGTTGCGAATCAAGGCCGAAATTATTCAGAATTGCACGAAGGTAACGGATGATCCAAACCTTACTGCATTTGGCGACACTGCCAAGTGGGAAAAGGAGTGGGAACTGATTGAAGCGGCCGGAAAGCAAATTGCCGAGAAAAATAAAGCGCGAAACGAAAAGCGTGATCGCCGACAAGAGTTCATCAATAGCTTGCCCGCACAACATCCCGATTTCGCGGCCAGAGTTGCAGCCTACGACCGAATTCGCCCACAAAAGATTGAGCCCGAGCCCGCTCAGGCTGGCGTTCCATGCGCCGCGCTCGCGCAACAAAAAACCTCCGTTGCCGAGCTCAATGCGCTGTGGAAAGCGGCTGAAGCGGCGGGCGATCTGGTAGCGCTCAGCCGCAGTTTGGAGTGCAGCTTTTCCCACAATCCGCGGATGTTTGCATCACAGGATGTTCAAACGAAGGTTGCGATGATCGAGGATAGCAGTGCCCGCAGAAAAATGGATCCAGAACGATTAGAGAAGATTCGGGGGCTGCTCGCCCGCGCTTCGCCGCCGAACGGGCTAAATGCCGTTCTAAACCTGCTTACTTCCAGTTTTCCAAACGGTTATTTCACTATAGAAGATGCTGCGCAAGCGGGCGCTGATTCGGCGCTTAGTAAACAATTAAGAGAGCTGGTTCCGTGTGACTTTGGACGCGATTGCACCGCAAGTCGATCGCGACAAATCGATGAAGCCTGTGCCTACAAAAGTCAGTGCGCGGCGGGCAATTACGACGACTATTTGCGCTTTTACGTGCTCTCGCCTGTAAAGGCGCAGGAGCTTGAGTCACACCGAAATGCATTCGCCAATATGTTGCGCTCGGGAGATTTTTCAAAACTTCGTTTTGTGAATAGACCCACACCTTCGGGAGATGAGGAAGATTTGAGTTCTTTCTATCCAAATTACACGTGTACGGAGTAACGCTGTTGCGTAAGCGTGCGAAATTGGATTTACCACCGATACCTGCGGCGCAGAAACGGCATTTTTTGAGAGATATCTCCTGAAAATGGGCAAATCTGCGCCGCAGGTATTCATCACGTTCTCCGCGCATTTGCAGCGCCACGTCGCCATTCCCGATCAATCGATTTCCGCTGCGACAATCGGCGAAGCCATCAATCGCGCGTGCGAGGCTGCGCCCGCGATGCGGCATTACGTGTTGGATGACCAGGCCCATGTGCGCAAACACGTTGCAGTGTTCATCGATGGTGTGTTGCTCTTGCCGCGCGATGACATGCAGCGCGCGTTGCAAGATGGCGCGAAGGTGCATATCATTCAAGCGCTCACGGGAGGATAGCGATGAATCGAACGCTTATGTTTTGCACGCGCAAAGGCTTATTTGAATTTGCGAAAACAGGATCGCAGTTCACCGTTGTCGCACATCATTTCCCAGGCGAAGCGGTGACGCAATTTCATCGGGACTCGACATCTGGCGCGTGGTTTGCTGCGCAAAATTTGGGGCACTTTGGCGTGAAGTTGAAGAAGAGTGAGGACGCGGGCAAAACCTGGCACGAAATGGCCTGCCCCGCGTTCCCCGAAAAGCCAAAAGAGGGCGAGTGGGCAGACGACCCGACGCCATGGAACGTGGGCCATATTGGCATCATGGCCGATGATGGCGCGGGCACGCTCTGGGCGGGCTGCATGCCTGCGGGCTTGTTTCGCTCGCGCGATGGTGGCGCGAGCTGGGAGTTGACGCGCGACTTATGGTTCAACGCTAAACGTAAAGAATGGTTTGGTGGCGGCAATGATTTTCCGAGCCTGCATTCAATCATGATTGATCCGGCGAACGCGCGCAACGTGAGCGTAGCCATTTCATGTGGTGGCGTGTGGCGCACGCAAGATGGTGGCGCAACGTGGACGAACATCGGCAAGGGTTTGCGCAACACCTACATGCCGCCCGACCAACAAGGCGACCCAAACAATCAAGATCCGCATCGCGTGAGTGTGTGCAAAGCTGCGCCGCAGGTGTGGTGGATGCAGCACCACAACGGTTTGTTTCGCAGCGAAAACGCAGGCGAACTTTGGACGCAATTACCCACCTGCGCGCCCTCGGATTTTGGTTTCCCTATCGTCGCCGATCACGCGAACCCGCAGCGCGCGTGGATCGTGCCCACACAAGCAGACACACACCGCTACGCCCAGGGCGGCGCGATGTGCGTGAACCGCACAGATGATGGCGGCCAAACGTGGCAGACGTTTCGAAAAGGCTTGCCGCAAACCCATGCGTATCACTTAATTTACCGCCACAATCTCGCGCTCGCCAACGATGGCAAAACGCTCGCGATGGGCTCGACCACAGGTGGCGCGTGGGTGAGCGACGATGCCGGGGAAACGTGGG
>JANMDS010000599.1:0-10069 GCA_031376405.1 Betaproteobacteria bacterium | reverse complement strand
GTGCCATCGGCCGGCGCCGCTTTCAATGCGTCAAGCGCGATGCGTCCGCCCGCACCGGGGCGATTGTCTACGATGCCTTGATTTTTACTGTACGGTGTATTGGCGAATTTTTCGGCGATGCGCCGGGCGATCACATCGCCTGCGCTGCCGGCTGGAAAGCCGTAGAACACTTTAACCTGATCCACAGTTTGCGCGAATGCAGGCATTGAGGGCAGGGCGGCGTAGGCCGCGAGAGCGGATGCGCCCTGAACGAATTGACGACGATTAACCATATTGAACTTCCTCCTAAATCTCATCTAAAAAGCGGCTTTCTTACGCCGCAGGTTCACTTACAAATACAGACTTACTGAATAGACACAGTGTTCGGCAATGTGCCAGCATACAGGGCTTCGACTAACTCTGCACGCACGGTGAGCACCGCGCGCTGGTTAATCGATCCTTTATCGGTGATTTCCCCTTTGTCGATTGACGGCGGCACGTGCAAGATGTGCAGTTTCGTAACCCTTGAAGCGCTTCCTGTGGCCGAAGCGGCGAGCGCGTTGATTACACCTTGGAAATGGGCTTGAACGGGCTTACTCGCGGCGACCGCTTCAAGCGAAGCCTCTGCGCCCAAGCCCGAAAGCGTGCGCAAGGCAGCGGTGGGAATCACCAGCGCACCGACTTCGCTACGGTTGATGCCAGTGATCACCACATCTTGCACGTAAGGCGCACCGGCCGCAACAATTTTTGCCCGCATTGGACCCACCGACACAAACGTGCCCGTAGAAAGTTTGAAATCTTCCGCGATCCGGCCATCAAAGCGCAGGCCTTTGTGTTTATCGTTTTCATCGATCCAGAGCACCGCATCGCCGGTTTTGAAAAAACCCTCTGCGTCAAACGATTCGCGAGTGGCCGCCTCATTGCGCCAGTAGCCAGGCGTAATGTTAGGGCCGCGGTAGCGCACCTCCGTTTTGCCATCAATCGGCACGAGCTTCAGCTCCAGGCCTGGCGCAGGTGCGCCTAAGTAACCGGAGCGTACATCATGGCTGGTGACGAAAATTCCGAAGGGGCCGGATTCGGTCATACCCAAACCGGAGGTCATCACGATGCGCTCGCCGACCTCACGTTCCTGCGCTGCAAATAGCGCATCCCATATTGGCTGCGCCAGCGCAGCACCTGCGTAGAAAAACATTTTCACGTGCGAGAGTAAATTTTTACGCAGCACATCATCGGTTTTCATTGCATTGGCAATAGCTTCAAAACCAGTGGGCACGTTGAAATACACCGTGGGCGCGACTTCGCGCAGATTACGCAGCGTTTCGCCCACGAACGCGGGCGTAGGCTTACCATCGTCGATATAGAGCGTGCCGCCGTTGTAGACGACCATACCGAAATTATGGTTTCCACCGAAGGTGTGGTTCCAAGGCAGCCAATCAACGAGGACTAAGGGTTCTGTCGCCAATACGGGCATGGATTGGCGCATTTGCTCTTGGTTTGCGCACCACATGCCATGGGTGTTGACCACGCCTTTGGGGAGCTTGGTGGAGCCCGAAGTGAAGAGAAACTTTGCATTCGTATCGGAACCGATTGCCCGGGTTGCGCGCGCCACGGCATCGGTTGCCGGGGTTTGCAGTAGCGCAGAAAACAGCGAATGTTTTCGCGAGGTGTCCGCTGCGGCATGGGTGAAAACCACTTCGGTTTCTGGCGGCACGGCTGCGGCAATCGCTTTGGCAAAGCGCGCGCTGTCGGCGGCGAAAACTAAGCCCGGTGTTAGGTTGCCCAAAACATGTTTGAGCTTCTCAAAATCTTGGCTTACTAGCGAGTACGCTGGGGAAACGGAGCAATAGGGCACACCGGCGAGCAAGCAACCCAGGGCGAGTTGGGCGTGCTCTAAATCGTTGTCGCTCAAAATCGCCACTGGGCGCTCGGGGCTCAATTTGCGATCAAGTAAGCTTTGGGCGATGCAGCGGGCGCTAGCAAGGGCTTGCGCGAATGTAATGCTGCGCCACGCGCCACACGTGCCATCTACTAATTTCTCGCGTTGCGCGAACAGCACACGATCTGGGGCAACCCGGGCCCAATGCTCCAGCGGATCGCTCATCCGTTTTGCGTACGGTTTTAGGGGTTGATCGGCTAACACGTATTGCACGCCGTCTTCACGTTCGCGCACCACCACTTTCGTTACGCCAAATGCAAGAGGACGGTATTTTGGAGTTGAAGTCATAGCCGAAAGACGATCAAATTGTGGGAGATAAATTGTAAAAGCGGTCTATTTTGCGCCGCAGGTAATTAAAATGCAGAGCGCTATTTCACCTGAACCTTCGCCGCTTTGCCTTCTAAAAACGCCCGCACCCGCGCCTTCGCTTCTGGTGCGCTCTGGGCAATGGAGCAAATGAGTGATTCAGTGAATAAGCCGTGGTCAGCGCTTTGATCCGCGATGCGGGGTAAGGCGTGCATAAGGGCGTAGTTGGTGAGCGGTGCGTTTTCAGCCACGCGCTTGGCCAGCTCCAAACCTTTAGCGAACGCCTGTTGCGGAGCGACTAAATATTGCGCTAACCCCACACGCTCCCCTTCCACCCCGCTGTATACCCGCCCGGTGAGCATCATGTCCGTCATCCGCGCCACACCGATCAAACGCGGAATCCGCACCGAGCCGCCACCGCCTACAAAAATACCCCGCGATCCTTCGGGCAACGCAAAAAAGGCCGTCTCATCGGCCACGCGAATGTGGCACGCGCTCGCGAGTTCCAACCCACCGCCTACTACCGCGCCGTGCAAGGCAGCGACGACTGGCACTTTGCCATATTGAATGCTATCGAGCGCGGCGTGCCATGAGCGGCTATGGTGCATGCCTTCCACCGCGTCCCGATCTTTCAGTTCGCTTAAATCGAGACCAGCGCAAAAGTGATCGCCTTCGCCCGCGAGCAACACCGCGCCAGTGCCCGTTGGCAAGTTCGTAAAAATATGCTGCAACTCGGCTACGACCGCGTCTGACAATGCATTGCGCTTTTGCACCCGCGCTAGGTGCACAATGGTCACCGCGTTGTCCTGCGAAATTTTTAAATGCACGTAATTCATAAATTATCCACCTGATTTGCGCCAATTATGGTTATATTCCATAACTATTGCAAGCGCTCCCCTTTTTACTCGTTATGAACCACGCCGACCTCATCGCCATAGACATCCATACCCACGCCGAAGTGAGCTGTTGGAACCCGTTCGACAACTACGCCGAAGAAATTGATCGAGCTGCCGACAAATACTTCAAAGCGGGTAAACGCCCGACGATAGCCGAAACGCTGGCGCTCTATCGAGAGAAAAAAATCGGCCTGGTCATGTTTACCGTCGACAGCGAAAGCCAGGTGGGCAAAATGCGCATGCGCAACGAAGAAATCGCCGCCGCCGCGCGCGACAACAGCGATATTTTGATTGCCTTCGCCAGCATTGATCCACACAAGGGTAAGCTCGGCGCGCGCGAAGCCCGCAGGCTTATCAATGAGTGGGGGGTAAAGGGGTTCAAATTTCACCCCACGATGCAAGGCTTTTACCCACAAGACAAAATGGCGTGGCCACTCTACGAAGTGATCGCCGAACACAAAATGCCCGCGATTTTCCACACCGGGCACAGCGGCATGGGCTCAGGCGTGCGCGGCGGAGCAGGGCTACGATTAGAGTACAGCAACCCGATGCATTTGGATGACGTGGCGATTGCCTTTCCCGACATGCAAATTATCATGGCCCACCCGAGTTGGCCGTGGCAAGATGAAGCGCTCTCAGTGGCCATGCATAAGCCCAATGTGTGGATTGATCTCTCGGGCTGGAGTCCGAAATATTTTCCGAAGCAGCTCATTCAGTACGCGAATACTTTGTTGAAAGATCGCGTATTGTTCGGTTCTGATTTCCCGCTCATTTCACCCGAGCGCTGGATGGAAGATGCCAAAGTGGCCGGTTTCAAAGAAGAGGTAATGCCTGGGATTTTGAAGGGTAATGCGGTGCGGTTGCTTGGTTTGTAACGGTTCCATTTTCAATCCCAAAAAGAACATATTTTTTGGAGATTAGTGCAAAAAGCGGTGTTTTTTGCGCCGCAGGTAATGCCGCTTGAAAGCAACGTTTTGCTCTCGTTGGGCATGCGGAAAATTGTTCGCGCGAAGCGTTTTTGGGTTTCGCCTATGCGTCACTCCAAAAAGCGCTGGCACTTGCTAAGTTAAAAAAATAGGTATAAAAAATAACTATTACGACGAAAACCGTCTCAACAGGGAGGATTAACACCATGCACCGCAAAACATTTTTCCAGCTCAGCGCTGTTGCTACCGCAAGCCTAGCCTTGCTCGGCTGCGCGGGCGATCGCACCACCTCGGGGGATACCAATCCCTATCCAACCGAAGCGGCATTGCCCAAATTAGCCGAAGCCACGGGAGGCGCGATAAAAAATTGCGCCACGCTTTCCGGCTACACCTTCGCGAATACCAAGATCGATTCCGCTGCGGCGCTCCCTGCAGGCACGCTTACTCTCGCAGGCGCGCCGATTGCTTCGCATTGTTTAGTTAAAGGTAGTATGTTTAACCGTACCGGCAGCGATGGCAAGCCTTACGCTATCGGTTTCGAAATGCGATTTCCCGATGCCTGGAATGGTCGCTACTACTACCAAGGCAATGGCGGGCTTGATGGCTCTGTGGTCACCGCCGTCGGCGCCACCGGCGCGGGACCGATTACCCATGCGCTGAAACAAGGCTTCGCTGTGATCAGCTCAGATGCAGGTCACACCTCTGCCCAAAACACCGCTTTTGGCTTCGAGCTGCAGTCGCGGCTCGATTACGGCTACCAAGCTGTAGGCAAGCTCACGCCGATGGCTAAAGATTTAGTGAAAGCGGCGTACGGCAAAGGCCCAGATCGATCCTACATTGGCGGTTGCTCCAATGGCGGGCGGCACACGCTAGTTGCTGCCGCGCGCTATTCTGGCGAATACGACGGCTATTTGGCTGGTGCGCCAGGCTACAACCTACCAAAAGCCGCTATTGCCAATATGTGGGGTTCGCAGCAATATTCCAAACTGGCAACGGTCGGGGCAACGATCGTAAACGGCACCAGCACACTACCTGATTTAGGCTCAGCGTTCAGCCTTGCCGAGCGACAAATGGTGGTGACCAAAATGTTGAATAAGTGCGACGCCCTTGATGGCGCGCTCGATGGTTTTATTCAAGATACGTTAAGCTGCCAAGAAAAATTCAGCATTGCAGCGGATGTGCCCACCTGCTCGGGCGCGCGCGACGGCACTTGCTTAACCGATGCCCAAAAAACGCTGGTTGCTGCCGTGCACAGCGGTGCGAAAACCACCGCTGGCGAAGCTATCTACAACAAGTTTTTCTTCGACACCGGCATGGCGTACGGCAATTGGGGCGTGTGGAAATTTGTAAATTCCTTAGCACTCGACCCACTCGCCGTGGGTACTATTTTTAGCTCCCAGCCCGCATTTATCACCGCCTCACTTACGGCGAACTTGGACGATTACGTAAAGCAAATCGTCTCGACGAGCGCGGTGTATACCGAGTCCGGAATGAGCCTCATGACCCCGCCGGACCCAGCAAACCTAACCGCACTGCGCAATCGGGGCGCAAAAGTAATGATCTATCACGGCGCGTCCGATCCAATTTTTTCTGCGGCGGATACCGTAACTTATTATAAAAATCTCGCGACCACCTACAGCGGCGATGCCTCCAATTTTGCCCGCTACTTCAACGTCCCCGGTATGACGCATTGCAACGGTGGCGTGGCTACCGATCAGTTTGATATGCTCACGCCGCTTGTAAATTGGGTGGAAAAAGGCGTGGCACCGGATGCGGTTGTAGCCAGCGTGCGTGGCGTAGGCAATGCTGGCGGAGTGAACGTGGACATCCCCGCAAACTGGTCTCAAACCCGCACGCGGCCGCTCTGCGCGTACCCAACTGTGGCGCGTTACACCGGAACCGGCAGCACCGAAGTGGCCGCATCGTTTGTCTGTAGCAAGTAAGCCTAAAAAGGGCGCGCTAAAAAGCGAAGTGTCCCGCGTGGACACTTCGTACCTAGAATCACTTTTAGGCTACAACTGCCGTCGGGCTACGCTTCACGTGTTGAGCCGCTTTTTTGATCGCATGGCCGTGTTTGGCCTGCGTCCGGTAGATTTTTCCGTGTTAAGCATTACCATGCACAATCCGGGCGTTACGTCCCGGCAGGTGTGCGGCGCGATAAACATCTTATCGCCCAATCTCGTGCGTATCATCCAATCCCTCGATGAGCGCGGGCTCATCTCCCGTAAAACCGATGCCCAAGACAAGCGGGCGATTGGCCTCTATCTCACCTCCGCTGGTAAAAAACTCATGCGCGATGCCGAGCAAAGCGCGAGCGAGTTAGAAATTGAAGCCGCCGCTGCGCTCAGCGAAACGGAACGCGTACAGTTAATTGCCCTGCTGCAAAAACTTTATCGTCCGGTGGATGGGGAATCGTAGTTTTTGCGCGATGGTTAGGCGCGATTATCAGTAAAACCTGCGGCGCACAATGAGCCACTTTTGAAGATTATCTCCAAGAAAATCGCGGTTTTTGCGCGATGATTGCGTCCCGATGTGTAGGGTGTGCACGGCTTTTTGTGCGCACCGGCGCGCGTGCGCACTTATGCAGCGAAAGGTGCGCACAAGAGCGGTGCACACCCTACGCTCGCTTTTAACGTTGGGACACTAGTGTTTATTTCCTGAAAAAAGTGCTTTTCAGATGTTCGGGCATTGCGTCCCGAAGTGTAGGGTGTGCACGGTTTTAAGTGCGCACCGGCGCGCAAGCGCGAGGGATAATTGATCTAACGAATGGTGCGCGCAGAAGCGGTGCACGCTCTACCTCGCTCACCGCCCCACCACAACCCCAGTCTTTCCCTGCATTTCTTCAAACGAAACCCCGGGCGCAAGCTCTACTAGCTTCGCACCGTTCGGCCCCACCTCTAATACCGCCAAATCCGTGTACACCCGCGCAACGCAGCCTACGCCGGTCAGTGGATAAGAACAGTGGGGGACGATTTTGCTCGCGCCGCTTTTGGTCACGTGGTCCATCATTACAAACGTTTTTTTCGCTCCGATGGCCAAATCCATGGCGCCGCCGACCGCCGGGATCGCATCTTTTGCGCCGGTGTGCCAGTTGGCTAAATCGCCTTTTTCGCTCACTTGAAACGCGCCCAACACGCACACATCCAAGTGCCCGGCGCGCATCATGCCGAAGCTATCGGCGGAGTGGAAATACGATGCGCCTGCATTGAGCGTAACGGGCTGTTTGCCCGCGTTGATTAAATCGAAATCTTCCTCACCAGGCGCAGGCGCTGGGCCCATGCCTAAGATGCCGTTTTCGCTATGCAAAATTATTTCGTGGGTAGCGGGGATATGGTTTGCAACGGACGTAGGCATGCCGATGCCTAAGTTCACCACCGAGCCTGTGGGTATGTCTTGCGCCACGCGGGCGGCGAGTTGGTCTTTAGTCCAAGCCATGTTGTTGTCCTTGCTTTTTATACTTTGCTCTTCATGCCAGGCGTTGGCACATACGGGATTTGCACGATACGTTTCACGAAAATGCCGGGGGTGATGACCGCTTCCGGGTCGAGCGCGCCTAACTCCACGATTTCGTGCACAGTGGCCACCGTACATTTGGCGGCCATGGCCATCACGGGGCCAAAATTTCGCGCGGCTTTGCGGTAAACGAGATTGCCCCAGCGGTCGCCTTTGTCGGCTTTAATGAGTGCGAAATCCGCGTGAATTGGCTCTTGGAGCACAAACGGCACGCCGTTAAATTCGCGAATTTCTTTGCCCTCGGCCAGTGGCGTGCCGAACGTAGTGCGCACATAAAAGCCCGCCACGCCCACGCCCGCCGCGCGGATGCGCTCTGATAAATTGCCCTGGGGCACGAGCTCTAGCTCTAGTTCGCCAGAACGGTAGGCCGCATCGAAATGGTGTGAATCAGCTTGGCGCGGGAATGAGCAAATAATTTTGCGAACGCGCTTTTCCTTGATGAGCAGCGCAAGACCAAAATCGCCGTTGCCCGCGTTATTGTTTACGATGGTGAGGTTTTTTGCGCCGTGTTCGCGCAGGGCATCGACCAGCTCGTTGGGCATGCCCGCGCCCCCAAAGCCACCGATCATCACGGTTGCGCCGTCTTTTATATCGGCCACTGCATCGCGCAGCGTAGGTAAGATTTTATTGATCATTTTTCAGGAGATATTTCTCAAAAAGTACCAAATTTACGCCGCAGGTTTTGGGAAGGGATTATTCATCTAAAAACAATCCGACGTGGGCGTTAAATTCGCCGGGCAGCTCAGTTGCTGCTAAATGCGCCGCGCCCATGAGCGTCACCATTTTTGCGTTGGGTATGCCGCGCGCTAAGGCTTCACTCATCGCCGGTGGCGTGCCGACATCGCGCTCGCCCGCAATCACAAGCGTAGGCGCTGCGATGCTTCCTAGTTCGTTGGAAAAATTGAGCGCAGCCAGCGCGTGCGAGCAGCCAACATAGCCTTTGCGGTGGGTGCTAATCAGTTTGGCTCTTATGGCTTCCACCTCTTGCGGATGAGAAGCCCGAAACGCATCGCTGAAAAAGCGTAGCATCGAAGCGTCGGCTAAGGCTGCGGTGCCGCCCTCAGTTACAGTTGCCACGCGCGCATTCCACATCGCCGCGCCCTCTGGGCCGTAGTAGCTCGAGGTACAGGCCAGGACGAGTTTTTGCAAGCGGGAAGCGTTTTGCAACGCAAACGCCTGCCCAATCATGCCACCCAGCGAGAGACCGACAAAATGGGTGTGCTCAATGCCATGACTATCGAGTACCGACGCGAAATCATCGGCTAGCTCAGCGAGCGTGTACCGACCGTCGCGCACATCGCTCTTGCCATGCCCGCGCACATCGACGCGCAACACGGTGTACCGGTTGCGCAACGAAGCAGCCAACGCGTCCCACATCGTGTGGTCTAAACCAATAGCGTGAACGAGCGTCACCACCGGCCCGCTGCCTTCTATCAATGAGTAAATGCCGTGTGAAATCATTTCCTATTAGCGGTTTTCGATGGCGATTTTTTCGTAATTACTTTTTTCTCGGCAGCAAGCTCGGCGATGATGGCTTTGGCTTCTTTAAATGCGGTATTGGCCGAAGGTACGCCGCAATAAATCGCAGATTGCATCAATACTTCCTTCACCTGATCTTGCGTAAGATCGTTCTCTGCGAGCGCCGCCCGGCAGTGCAGCGCGAACTCTTCCCATCGACCCATACCAATGGTCATCGCGAGCACGAGCATGCGGCGGGTTTTGCGGTCGAGCCCTGGCCGATTCCAAATATCGTCCCAGGCATAGCGGGTGATGAGATCTAGAAACTCCGCATTAAAGTCTGTTTTGGTTTTGATGGATTTATCCACCCACGCATCGCCCAGTACTTCGCGGCGGCGCTTCATACCGTCGGCAAACGAGGCGTCCAGTGTTTTACGGGGCATGATGAATTAGCTTCGCTCAAAAAAAACGGTTTCGCCTTCGCCTTGCATGCGAAGGTCCCAACGGAACGCGTTACCCGCTGTACGCTCGGCGAAAAGCGTTTTTGCTCGGCCCGAGGCCACCGCCGCATCGAGCACGGCATCCCCGGTCGCCGCTTTGATTTCTGCGCCGAAATACACCCGCGTGTACACGTGCGTCAACAAGCCCCGCGCGAACACCAACACATGCAAAAAACTATTTGGGTTGGGCGCGGAAATATGAATGCGGTAGATGCCTTCTCTGTCCGTTGCAGAGCGCACATAACCTTCGTTGCGCCCTTCGCTATCTACGCGCTGCGAAACCTTGCCGGTTTTATCGGAGGTAAAAAATTCAAGCATGGCATCAGCCATGGGTAGGCCATCGCCATCGTAGACGTGTCCAAACATCGTAATGGCATCATTGCCTGAAGCAAACACTGATCGGTTGCCTTCGTTCCAGCGCAATCCGTTGTGCCAAAACGGACCCACGGTTTGCGACGAGGGCGGAGTTTTCATTTGATTCATTGTGCGCTCCTTAAATTCCAAACAGCGTTGAATTGCGCCCAGCGAGCACGATATCGAAGCGGTAGCCTGTCA
>JANMDS010000595.1:0-3319 GCA_031376405.1 Betaproteobacteria bacterium | reverse complement strand
AATGTCGCTCTTTTGTTTGGTTACGCCATTTACGTTGATCCACAAGCTGCCGCTGTTGATTTCGCCGCATTGGGCAATGGGCGTAATCGGGTTGATGGGTGCCGAGTGGTCGAAGGCTTTGCCGATGCACCACGGACGCCCGGCTTTTTTCATCTCGCCTTGTAAATCCCGACGGGTGAAATCGATACCGACTGCGTAGCCGTAAATGTGTTTTACCGCGTCCACCGCTTTTATATTTGCTCCGCCCGTACCAATGGCGACGACCAACTCTATCTCATGATGAAAATCTTTGGTGAGAGACGGGTAGGGCACTTCGCCAATGGTGCCTTCGGCTACGTTCACAATAGCGTCCGCAGGCTTCAAAAAAAAGAAAGGTGCTTCGCGTCCGGTGAAACCCATTTCCTTCGCGTGCTCCACGTAATTGCGGCCTACGCAATAAATGCGGCGCACGGGGTAACGCGCAGAGGTGCCGCGTACCGGAACGGATACTTGCGGCGTGGATTCGATTACGTATTGCGACATGGTATTTCCTTCATTCAAAAAATATGTTCAGTGCTTTTTTCGCCCTGGGGGAGAGGCGCATTTTTTAAGACCGCGAAGGGCAGGTGAGGGTGCTTCGTTGGCGCAGACAAGAAGCGCGAGCAATTGCCCTCACCCTAGCCCTCTCCCCCAGGGCGAGGGGCGGTCAGTCTAAAAACGCTCCTCACGCAACACGCCCAAGGCTTTTTGCACGGGCCGATCAGAATAACTAAACAATACGCAATCTTCTGCGGCATCAAACGAAATCGTATGCCACGATGGCACTACAAAATGATCGCGCGGTTTTAACGCGAACGACCACGTTTTATCACCACGGGCAATCGTGGCGCTTGCGTGGCCTTCTACTACGCTGAAAATTGTGCCCTCCGTGCTCCGCTGCTTTTTGCCGGCAAAGCCTTTTGGCAAGAGCTGCATAAAGGTTGCCATCGTAGGCATCGGTGAGCCGCCGGTGGCCGGGTTTACGTAGGCGAGCTTCACGCCATCGTAATCGTCAATCTCTGCGCTGCGCCGTAAGTGCTCAAGGCTTTCGCGCGTGCGTGTGTAGGGGTAAGAAAAAATCGGCGACGTGTGACCGTGCGGCGCATCGTATTGCACGGGCAACATATTACCGCCGAAGCGGGCGAAGTTGGTGCCTTCTTTGCGGGTGACGCGCTGGGAATCAGCGGTGTCGTTCTCGGCGAATCCCGCATCTAAAAAGCGAATGAGCGGAATATCTAACCCATCGAGCCACACCACCGGCACATCGCCATCGTTACCATGATCGTGCCACGTCCACGAAGGGGTGATGATGAAATCGCCGGGGCGCATGGTGGTGCGCTCGCCGTCCACTGCGGTGTATGCGCCTTCGCCTTCCACGATGAAGCGCAACGCCGATTGCGTGTGCCGATGGCAAGGCGCAATTTCGCGCGGCATGATGAGTTGCAAGCCCGCGTAGAGCGCTTGTGTGGCCGATGATGCACCGGGCAACGCCGGATTTTCTAAGATCAGCACGCGCCGCACCGCTTCGTGCGCGGTGATGAGCTCGCCTGCTTTCATCAAGTAAGGCCGCGCGACATCATACGACCAATGCGCAGGCACGCAAGGCGTGGTCGGCGCTTGCGGCACGAGCGCGTGCAACACTTCCCACAAAGGCGTTAAGTGGTGCGGGCGCATCGCGTCGTAGAGCGCTCTGCGTTCATCGGCTACATTAATCGGCGCGTTCATGATTAACCTTTTTACTCTGGCTTGATACCGAGTTTATCAATCACAGCCGCCCACGATTTTTGCTCGGCCACGATGTATTTATCTAAATCAGCGGGCGTACCAGGGCGCGGATAGGCGGCCATCTCGTTGAATTTAACTATGATGTCTGGCCGCTTCAACATTTCGTTTACATCGGCGTTGAATTTTGCAACGATAGCGGGTGCGGTGTCTTTTTTCCCGAGGAAACTAAACCAACCTTGCGCCACCGTGTTGGGCACGGTTGCGTTGGCCAATGGATACTTTTCTAACCCTTTTTCAACACGATCGCTCATGGAGGCGAGCACGCGCAGCTTGCCGCCATTGACCAGCGCAAGGATGGGCCCAAGCGTTTCGAACACAGCTTGGGTTTGCCCGCCCATTGTGGCTTGAATGGCAGGCGGCCCGCCCTGAAAGTGAACGTGTAAAAACTTTGCGCCCGCGTTCATGCCAACCACTTCTGCAGCGAGGTGGGGCACGGTGGCACGGCCCACATCGGCAATTTCGATGGACTCCGCTTTCGCTTTGCCCGCCTTCACCAAATCGTCAAGTGTTTGGTAGGGCGATTCCGCTTTTACTGCAATCACCAAAGGCGACGTGGCCACCATCGCAACGGGCACAAAATCTTTCGGGTAATCAAACATCACGCCCTTGATGGTTTTCGGCACGATGGCAATGGCCGAGCCTTGCGCAAAGGCAAACGTATGTTGATCTTGCGGCGAATTGAGCAACGTTGTCATCCCGATTACGCCACTGCCGCCGGGCTTGTTATCAATCACGAGCGGGTGGCCCCACTTTTCTCCCAGGGCCACGCCCAAGTGGCGTAACAACACATCCGGCGCCGAGCCTGCGGGGAAGGGCACCACCACGCGCACCGGTTTCGTCGGCCACTTTTCTTGGGCAAACGCGCCACCGACAAGTATGGAGAAGGCAGCGCTCGCCACCAAAAGCGATTTCAAAATTCGCATCGAAAAATCCTTCATTTCTTTGGAGATAAGTTCAAAAAAGGGCGCAATTTGCGCCGCAGGTATTCAGTAAGCAGCCTGTTAAATTCCTTCGTACAACCACGCTAAGCCTTCATGATTGTTTGGATCTTTATCTTTCAACATGGCGTTACGCAAATCACGCGTCGCGCCCGAAGCGTGGTAAATGTCCCCGTAAATGCGTGCGGTGAGCTGCACGCGCGCGGTGCGCAAATAGCGCGTGTCTTGATAATCGAGAAACGCCTTTTCGTAATTGTGTTGGTGCGCAACAATTTTGTCCGCTAACACCACCGCATCTTCCATCGCCATCGAAGCGCCTTGAGCCATGTACTGCAACATTGGGTGTGCCGCATCGCCCAAAAGCGTTGCACGGCCTTTGCTCCAATTTTTAGCGGGCTCGCGGTCGCAGAGCACCCACATTTTCCACACGTTTATTTTCGCGAGCAAGTCGAGCACCACTTGTTGCTGCCCAGCGAAGCGCTTGTTCAATTCGGTTACGTCGCCCGCCGTATCCCAGCCTTCATCATATTTATCGGAGTGAAACACCGCCACCAAATTGAGTAATTCACCACGGCGCA
>JANMDS010000579.1:0-1861 GCA_031376405.1 Betaproteobacteria bacterium | reverse complement strand
ATAGGGTTCGCCGTAAGTCGCCAAGCGTGACCGGAGAGGCAACGATGACAAGCTTGTCGAATTCATTGCCGGCGACGTTCGCGTCCAGCGCTTCTGCGATCTCTTTGGCGAAGTCGCGCTTTAACTCGCGATGCGGATCTGTCTTGGGTTCGACGCCGTGGCGTGTCGCGCCGTGGGACTCGAACACGCGAGTCGGCCTGTCGTGCACTAACTCGCGATTTGGACTGTGGTCCGCTGAGAATTCGAGCTTCTCAGTTAACTGCAGCCCTTTGCCATGTCCTTCAGCCGCGACCAGACGTGCGCGTGCGCCATCGGCGATCAGCACCCAAGTTTTATCGGTTTTCATCGATTGTGGCTCCATTCTACGAGCTTGTGCGAGTAGCATGGATGATGATGTAGCCGCTTGTCCTTGACCAGCGTCAAGCCAGGCACATGTTTGCCCGAGCCGCTGGCTGCCGGATATGGTTTGGATTGTAGTCAACGTCTTGTGCCGCTAAATTTGCAGGCAAGTGCGTGAACGATCTTTCGAGAGGCCGAACCTTTGACAAACAGTAAGACAATCGAAGCTCAGAGTATGCTCGAGGCCATTCTGCAGTCGGCGGTCGGAGCGATCATTACAATCGATACCAAAGGGACAATCCAAACCGTCAACCCGGCGACCGTGCGATTGTTTGGCTACTCAGAACTTGAAATGGTCGGGCGCAACGTCAAAATGCTGATGCCGGAGCCGCATCGGGCGCGCCACGACGGCTATCTTTCGCACCATATGGAGACTGGAGAACGCAAAATTATTGGTCTCGGCCGGGATGTTGAGGGTCAGCGGAAGGATGGATCCCAGTTCCCAATGCATCTCTCGGTAAGCGCCTTTGAAGTGCAGGGTGTGCACTTTTTCGCTGGAATCGTTCATGACCTCAGTGCGCGCAGCCGGCTGCAGGAAGAAGTCGGCCGTCAGTCTGCGCTGTTCCAAGTCGTCTTCGATCATGTGCCGGAGCCATTGATTATCACCGATGTCGATCACAGGATCTTGCTCGTTAATCCGGCGGTAAAACGTGTTTTCGGCTACAGCAGCGAAGAGCTTGCCGGCCAAAGCACTGCAGTTCTCTACGATGTTGCTGCGGACTTCGTTCGCGCGGGGAACGCGTTCGTAAACCTCGAAGCCGACGGCGAGGAGAGGACGGGACCGCTATCGCTGCGATTTCGTCGCAAGAATGGCGACGCATTTCCAGGGCATTTGGCGCGCGCAAGCATTCGAGATCAGATCGGAGGTCAAGCCGGCATACTCGGCATGATCCGCGACATGACGTTTGAGCACAAGCAAGTGGATGCACGCCTCAAGACCCAGCGGCTTGAAGCCATCGGGCAATTGACCGGCGGCGTGGCTCACGATTTCAATAATCTTCTGACGATTATCACGGGAAATCTTGAACTCTTGGAAGACTATGTTGCCGATCCGCGTGGGTTCGACAATCTGAAGCGTGCGCAGGGGGCGGCTGAGGCCGGGGCACGCTTGACGAGCCGCTTGCTGACATTCGCGCGCCGCCGCCGTTTGGAGCTGCAGATTGTCGATCTCAACGAGCAAGTCCGGGCGATGCTCGAACTTCTGACCCGGACGCTGGGAGAAAACATCCAGCTTTCCACGCGTTTGGCCTACAACCTTTGGAAAACTCAAATCGACCAGAGTGAGATCGAAAGTGCAATTCTTAATCTCGCAATCAATTCCCGCGACGCAATGCCAAATGGCGGCAAGCTTGTAATTGAAACGACGAATGTGACATTAGATGGAGACACGGCACTTTCAGACGGTGCGGCGGCCCCCGGAAATTACGTGCGGATGTCTGTCTCCGATACCGGCGTGAGTATG
>JANMDS010000542.1:0-9827 GCA_031376405.1 Betaproteobacteria bacterium | reverse complement strand
ACCCGAGGAGATGCCGAACGCGAAAGAAGTGATCAAGCGCGATTGGCCCACGATCATTCCACTTATCGCGCTCAGTACAATTTTAATGAGTGGCTACACGCCGTACATGGCTGCGTTTTGGGGGATTACCGGCTGCATCGTTGTGGGCCTTCTCAATCCGCGTCGCCGCATTCACTGGAAAGAGTTAGTGGATGCATTCGTCACCGGCGCGAAATATGCACTCGCTGTGGGCGTAGCCGCCGCAACGGTAGGCATCATTGTGGGCGTGGTGACGCTCACTGGTGTAGGCTTTAAGATTTCGTATGTGGTCACCAGTGCAGCGGGTGATATCGCTGCGGCAATTCAGCCGCTTGTGCCGTGGTTAGCGGATGTAAAAGCCATGACGCTCTTTTTCACGCTACTGCTCACGGGCATCGTGTGCATTTTGATGGGTTGCGGGATTCCTACCACTGCGAATTACCTCATCATGGTCACGGTGGCCGCACCCGCGCTGGGGTTACTCGGTGTCGCGCCGATCGTAGCCCACTTCTTCGTGTTTTATTACGGTGTGCTGGCAGACATTACGCCGCCGGTGGCGCTGGCGGCCTACGCCGCAGCCAGCATGGCAGGCGCGGACCCCTTTAAAACCGGCAACACCGCGTTTCGCTTGGGGCTGGGCAAAGCGCTTGTGCCCTTTGTGTTCGCGTTCGCTCCTTCCATGTTGCTCGTTGCGCCGGGATTTACCTGGAACGAATTTTGGTTGGCCACACTTGGCTGTGCGGCGGGCATCGTATGTTTATCTGCTGCGCTATCTGGCTACCTCTTCGCCAACATGAGCGCGTGGGAACGCTGGCTCGCCGGGTTGGCTGCGGTGATGCTCATCGCGCCGTCACTCACCCCTACGCTCATCGGCATCGCGATGATCGTGCCTGTGCTGGTCAGTCAATGGTCAAAATACAAGCGAGCAAATGCGCACGTTGTTATTTGAAAATTGGTGTAACGCCTCAACTTTTTTAGCTAAATCAAATTTTCGGAGATTGCCATGGCGCTCACGCTCAGTCTTTCCGGCCTGCACTGCCAAGCTTGCGTAGGGAGAGTAACGCAAGCACTCGCACCGCTCGCGAGCGAAGTAAAAGTAACCCTCACGCCCGCGCAAACTGCGACGATCGTTGATCCGAAAGTTTCTGTGCAGGCCCTGATCGACGCCGTTGCAGGCTCCGGCGCATATACCGCGCAGGTTGCCGAAGCGGTGCAACCTGGAGTATCCAGCAAAGCGATTTCCGCGCGCGTTCCTGTGAAGTCAAAACCTGTTTCTGCGTCGATACCTGCGGCGCAAAATGAGGCTATTTCAAGCAATATCTCCGAAAAAAGTTGGGCTACGTACTTCCCGTTGGCATTGCTTACTGGTTATCTCGTGTTAGTACCGGCATTCGCACAGTGGGGCAACAACGCCTTCGATTGGCAGGCTTGGATGCGGCACTTCATGGCAGCGTTTTTTTTGGCGTTTTCATTTTTCAAATTGCTCAACGTGCGTGCCTTTGCCGATGCCTACGCTGGTTACGATGTGCTCGCCGCAAAGTGGTATGGCTGGGGTTTGATTTACCCATTTGTGGAATTGGCTTTAGGGATTGCATATCTGATTAACGTCCAGCCCAAGCTTACCAATGCGCTGACCTTTATCGTGATGAGTTTTTCGCTGTTGGGCGTTTTACGCGCGGTGCTTTCGAAACAAAAAATCCAATGCGCGTGTTTAGGTGCGGTGTTTAATTTGCCGATGAGCACGGTTACGATTGTTGAAGATGCTTTAATGGCTGCAATGGCATTGTGGATGCTCGTTTCTGTATAGAATTCATCCAAACATCAATTGATTTCGGGGATTGCGGGTGGCGGCATGCTAGGTCTAGCGTTGATCAAAGCGCAAATAGCGTGCGAAAGTAAAGTCGTACCGGACGTGGTGGCCGTGCTCCCGCACGACTCAGGCGCGTTCACCCAAGGCTTGGCTGTGCTCGATGGTGAGCTATACGAAAGTACAGGCTTGGAAGGGCAATCCACGCTTCGCCGCCTCTGCACAAAAACGGGCGGTGTATTAGAGTCGCTGGCGATGAAAGCTGATGTGTTTGGCGAGGATATTACGGTGCTCGATGGCAAAATCTACCAACTCACCTACACTAGCGGCAAGGCAATTTCGTATGCGATGCATCCACTCGCGCCTAGCGACGAGTTTGCGTTGCCACAAAAAGAAGGGTGGGGCTTAGCGGCTTGGAATGGCGCACTGCTCGCCTCCGATGGCTCCCACCGCCTGCGCGAATATTCGCGCAAATTTGAATTGCTTGAAACCCATCGGGTCAGCGCAATGGGTACGCCATTGCGTCACCTAAACGCACTGACTATTCGTGGCCATTTTTTACTGGCAAACCTTTGGTACACCCACGCCGTGGCGGAAATTCATTTGCGTTCGTTTCGACTGTCACGGATGGTGGATTGCCGTGAGCTCGTTGAAATTGAGCAACCGGATTCGCCCCATCACATCTTAAACGGCATTGCGTGGGACCGCGCACGCAATGTGTTTTGGATGACGGGCAAAAACTGGAAACATTTGTTTGCCGTGCGTTTTGCAGAGCAAGATAAAGTGGACTAATCGCCCAGCGCCGATTGAGTAAAGCGCAATACGTGTAACAAATTGGCCTCGCTCGCCATACCTTTACCGGCAATATCAAACGCTGTGCCGTGATCCACGCTAGTTCGCAAAAACGGCAAACCGACCGTTACATTCACCGCGTGTTCAATTCCCAACAACTTCACCGGAATCAAGCCTTGATCGTGGTACATCGCCACGACGATATCGAACTCACCTGCCCAAGCGCGCATGAAAACTGTGTCCGGTGGAATCGGGCCGGTGACGTTGAGTCCGGCATCCCGCATTTGCGCCACGGCAGGCGCGATGATAGCGTCGTCCTCCTCGCCCAATAGCCCACTTTCGCCCGCGTGTGGATTCAAGCCTGCCACCGCGATACGTGGCTGCGGCGAGCCGAGCCAACGCCCGCTTTCGTGGGCAAGCGCAATTTTTTCGGCAATGAGCGGTATCGTAAGCGCCTCAATTGCGCGTCGCAGGGGTAGGTGAATAGTTGCCAGCAATACATTCAACTTATCCCGAGCGAACAGCATTGCAAAGCGTTCGGTATTGGCGAATTTCGCCAAAATTTCGGTGTGTCCAGGCTCATTGATGGCGGCGGCTTTAAGAGCAAGTTTTGAAAGCGGTGCGGTGGCCATGGCGCGCGTTGCGCCCGCTGCGCACAATTCTGCCGCTTTAATCACCGCTGCGTACGCTGAGTGCCCGGCTTCAGCGCTTACCTTGCCCAATGGCGGTGAAGCACGTAACGCTTGGGTATCGAAAAGCGCGATGGTATCGCTCGACAAGGTGTTCCCGGGCAACCAAGGCTCGATGCGAATCGTTCGCCCGCTGCGTGCTATTTCTTCGCGTAACACGCAGGCATCGCCCACTACCACGCAACGCGCGCGCAATTCGGCATTGTTGCCCAACGCTTTCACCACAATCTCGGGCCCAATGCCCGCTGGGTCACCCAATGTTAGCGCGATGGGCTTCATTTGCCGCTGCAAATGGCGAGGTACGCTTTCACGGTTTTTTCCAACCCGAGTGTTACCGAATCGGCAATGACTGCGTGTCCAATTGATACCTCATCGGGTTGCACCGCATCTAAAAAATACGGCAAATTGCGTTGGTTTAAATCGTGTCCAGCGTTCACGCCCAGTCCTAATGCCCTGGCCGCGCTCGCAGCGGACGTGAATTGAGCGAGTACATTTTTATAGTCGCCGCGCGCAAACCCTTCCGCGTACGGCTCGGTGTAGAGCTCAATCCGGTCTGCGCCCGCGTGTTTGGCGGCTTCTACCGCTTGCAAATCGGCATCCACGAACACGCTCGAGCGTATGCCTAACGCGCGCAGCTGGGCGAGCAGTGCGCGCACGGCCTGCATTTCCGTGCCGGGCGCAAAGCCGTGGTCCGAGGTGGCTTGACCCTCGGCGTCCGGCACAAAAGTGGCCTGTTGTGGGCGGTGCGCTTTTACTAGCGGCATGAGGTTGTGGTGCGGGTTGCCTTCAAGGTTGAATTCCGCGTGCGAATAGCCTTTTACGAGCGCGGCAAGTGGCGCAACATCCGCGGTTTTAATGTGCCGCTCATCGGGTCGCGGATGGATAGTGATGCCATGCGCGCCCGCATCTAAAATGATTCGGGCACAATCAAGCAGATTCGGCAGCCCATTGGTGCGGCTGTTGCGCAACAGTGCGATCCGATTTACGTTACAGGAAAAATGCGTCACGCCATTCTCGAAGCAATGAATACAACCCAAATCGTACAGCAATTGGGCGAGCAGGGTTTTGCCTCTCTACCTGCGGCGCAATTAGCGGCCGTTTCAGGCATTATCTCCCCAGATTTAGCCGTTTTAGAGACCAGTTGGAATGCGCTGCCCCGCGATGCCTACCTGCGCGACGGCGGCAAATACCGTTCCCGCCGCCATAGTTCCTACATCCACCACTGCGCGCAAGGGACGCTAGAGCGGGTAGCCCACCGCGCGCATTGGCAGCCCACCGATTACAACGCATTACACGGCGGCATCGAGCGCTGGTTTGAGCCTGTCTCGGAGTTGGTAGATGGCAGCGCCGCATGGCAGGCGCTTATCACCCAAATTGGTAATATTTTTAGCTTGGTCAAACCTACTGAGACGTGGTTTGTCGAGGCCCATCAATTCCGCATCGATACCGCAGAAGGCGTGGGCCGCCCGACTCCGGAAGGCGCGCACCGTGATGGCGTGGATTTCGTAGCGGTCATTCTCGTACAGCGTGGCGACGTGCGTGGTGGTGAATCCCGTGTGTTCGAAGCGGATGGCCCGAACGGCGTGCGTTTCACACTCAGCGCGCCTTGGACTACGCTTTTGCTCGATGACGCCCGTGTGATTCATGAAACCACGCCAATTCAGCCCGGCGCAACGCAAGGCGTGCGCGATACGCTTGTGCTCACCTACCGTGCAGGAAGTTTTCAAGATCCGGTTTGAATCCTGTCGGGATTCCTGACAAAGTACATTGACATACGTCCTGTAATACCAATTTAATCAGGGCATTACAGTCCTGGCATGAGGATTGCTACTGTTAGATATCGGTCATCAGAACCGACCATTCAAGATGGAAACGGTAGTCGGGGGTCGGCGCTTTCGGGCGCCGATTTTTTTTGCCGCGCACCAAACGGCGCAAATTAGGCATACTACCGCTTACAAAATCGAAAAACGGGGATCGCTGATGCTTATCATTGCGTGCATCTACTTGGCTGTCGCCGCGCTTGCGGTAGCAGTCGAATCGCTATTTGGGTTTGATCTACCGGTAGTGCTGCTCGTAATGATGGTCGCACTTGTATACGCATTGGGCTACCTTTTTTTCGCCGGTGTGCGCGTAAAAGAGCATTTGGCTGTTGCCAGGCATGTATTGTTTGCATGTTTGTTTTCGATTATCGCGTTGGTCGGGGTCGGAGCGTATGTGAGCTACCTGCGTATTCAATGCACGAAGCTCATTTCGCTCAACCACTTTGTGGGGCCGCATGTGTCGCCTTGCAATCGAAGCGACTACTTTATCCTGGATCGACTCTCATACTCCGCCTACACGCGGCAGTGGTATGTAACGCTGTATGGCCGCACCCTTGGTTTTTATTCCGAAGATGATCGTTCGTGGCAGTTCACTCACGATCAATTCATCAAGCGTGCGCTCGCAGCTGTTCGGTAAGCGCTGTCGTTAGGCACGTTCCAGGCGTTCCACAAACATAGCCGCCACATCAAAATTAGCTTGATGCTCAATTTCAACAAAACCGGTTGGGCTGGTCACGTTGATCTCAGTGACTTTATCACCGATCACATCGAGCCCGACCAAAAATAAACCTTCTTTCCAAAGCCGCGCAGCCATCGTTTCCGCAATGCGCCGGTCACTCGCGCTTAACTCACGGACCACGGGTTTACCGCCTGCTGCCATGTTGCCCCGCGTTTCGCCCGCTTGCGGAATGCGCGCGATGCAGTAAGGCACCACCTCACCGGCGATTAGCAAAATACGTTTATCGCCATCCACAATTTCCGGCAAATAGCGTTGCGCCATGATCGTGCGCGTACCATTTGCAGTCAGGGTTTCCAAAATCACGTTTAAATTCGGATCGCCCAAGCGCGCGCGGAAAATGCCTGTGCCGCCCATGCCATCGAGCGGCTTAAAAATCACATCGCCATGCTCGGCATGAAACGCTTTTAACGTAGGCATGTCGCGCGCCACAGCGGTAGGCGCGATCATATCGACGTGCTTCAAAATCGCCATTTTTTCGTTATGATCGCGCACGGCTCGTGGCCGGTTCCATACCTTCACGCCCGCTGCTTCGGCTCGCTCCAGTAAGTAAGTGCGGTACACATACTCCATATCAAATGGCGGATCTTTGCGCTCCAAAATCACATCAAATTTCGTACACGGCGAAACTTGCGGACCAGTGAGCTCTTCGTACCAATTCGCGTTATCACTGCTCACGGCAATTTCTTGCGCGGCGACGCGCAGCTCGCCATCGGCAAAAGAAAGCGCATCTGGATCGGCGGCGTAAATGCGGTGTCCGCGCGCGGCGGACGCACGCATCATCGAGACCGAAGTATCCTTGTAAGCTTTTAATTTCGGAAGTGGATCGATTAGGAATAAAAGTTTCATGGGCGTAATGTACTCCGCTATACTGTGCACCAGCGCTGATTTAGATCTACTTGCGAGCGCTTTACAAATGCGGCTAAAGCGAGAAATATCAACCCGTCCCGCTTTAGTACTTTGAGCGCCGACGGGTTTTTTCGTTGTTGGAGAATGTTTTTGGCTTTTGCTGCCACCATTGCTGAAAGTACACATGCGGTTGCGGGACGCAGCGTAGGCGCTGTTGGGCCAAAAAAAATGGTATTGACTGAGCCACTGAAAATGCGCTCCGGTGCTGTGCTCCCGCACTATGAACTGGCCTACGAAACCTACGGCACCTTAAACGCCACTAAATCCAACGCTGTGCTGGTGTGCCACGCGCTCAACGCCTCTCACCACGTAGCCGGTCACTACGAAAACGAACCGGACAATGTGGGTTGGTGGGATAACCTTATCGGCCCCGGTCGAGCACTCGATACCGATAAATTTTTCGTCATTGGCGTGAACAATCTGGGCAGTTGCTTTGGCTCCACGGGCCCAGCCTCGTTAAACCCGTCCACAGGTACGCCTTGGGGCGCCGATTTTCCGGTTGTTACCGTTGAAGATTGGGTGGATGCGCAGGCACGGCTTGCTGATGCGCTTGGCATCCAACAATTCGCCGCTGTTATCGGCGGTAGCTTAGGTGGAATGCAGGCGCTGTGCTGGGCGTACCGCTACCCTACGCGGGTCCGGCACGCACTCGTGATTGCTGCTGCCCCCAATTTATCTGCACAAAACATCGCATTCAATGAAGTAGCACGCACCGCCATCATGACCGACCCTGATTTTCACGGCGGCGATTTTTATAAGCATGGCGTGAAGCCGGTGCGCGGCTTGCGTGTCGCGCGCATGATCGGGCATATCACCTACATTAGCGACGAGCAAATGGGGGAAAAATTTGGTCGGCAATTGCGTGACGGCCTGAAGTTTGGCTTCGGCTCCGAGTTTCAAATCGAATCGTACCTGCGCCATCAGGGTGATAAGTTCAGCGAATATTTCGATGCCAATACCTATTTGCGCATCACCAAAGCCCTCGATTACTTTGATCCCGCGCTGGAGCACGGCGGCGATTTAGCGAAAGCCTTGGCCGCCGCAACCGCAAAATTTCTTGTAGTGAGCTTCACCACCGATTGGCGGTTTTCTCCAGCGCGTTCGCGCGAAATTGTGCAAGCATTGGTGAAAAACGGACGCGATGTGGCGTATGCTGAAATCGAAGCGCCGCATGGCCACGATGCATTTTTATTAGACGATCCGAAATACCATGCAGTGGTGCGCGCCTACTTTGAGCGATTGCGTACATGAACAACTCCGAATTTCAAACCATCAGCGGTTGGATTCAACCCAATGTTCGGGTTCTGGATTTGGGCTGCGGGGATGGCGAATTGCTTGCGCATTTGGCGCAGACTAAAAACGTGCGCGGCTACGGCCTCGATATCGACGATGGCGCTGTATTGGCGTCTGTATCGCGCGGTATCAACGTAATTCAAGGTGATTTGGAGCGCGGCTTAGCCGAGTTCGATGATCAATTTTTTGATGTCGTAATTCTCTCGCGCACGCTACAAGCCACGCGCAAAACCGAAGCGCTCATGCGTGAAGTATTGCGCGTGGGCCGCGAAGCGATTGTTACGATCCCCAATTTTGGGCACTGGACAACCCGCTGGCAACTGGGCATTGGCGGGCGTATGCCCGTATCCAAACGGTTGCCTTTCCAGTGGTACGATACTCCCAACGTGCATTTCGCCACGCTCAAAGATTTCGATGTGTTCTGCGCGGAGAAATACGTGCGCATTTTGGATAGCGTGGCGCTCGAGCGAGGCGCGCCGGTCTCGCGCTTACGCAATGTGCGAGCGGATGTGGGCATTTACCGATTGCAAGACGGGCGCAACAACTAAAACCGAAAAAACCTGCGGCGTAAAAACGGTGTTGTTTCCAAATTATCTCCGAAAAAATCGCCACTTTTTTGTCGCTACAAAGCATCTGCACTGGAAGCGCGCATCCATTCGGTGAATTCCTACGATTGCTTCGGATTGCGCTGTGTTATCGTTCTCGGAAGGTGCTGCGCATTTGCGCGCACACCTGCCAGATGATGAAACGGCAACCCCTCATTAGCCGCGCCCCCGCTTCGCAGGAGGCCAGCGTTCCGACCCCGGAGCCGGAGGCGCGAGCGGTTGTGCCGAGCGCGCCCACGCGCGCTTCGTTTTCGCAGTGCTATCGCAACGAAATTTTGTTTTTGGCCAGTTGCGCATTTGTGATGTGGATGTTTCACACCTTGCGCGGTGGCGCGTCGCCCGCGCAGCGGATCACGCAAAAGCAAATCGACGCGGCGGTGATGCACACCATGGAAAACAACGCGTTGCCATCGCAAGCCGCGCGGGCGGCGGAGATTATCGCGCCCTCGGTAGTGCGCGTGCGTGGATTTAGCTCTGAAGACGAAGCAAACAAAATGGGCAAGAGCGACAACGCGCAGCCCAATCAGATTGATCCGAGCGATGCGGACGAAAACGTGGGTATTGGCTCGGGCGTAATCATCAAAGAAGATGGCACTATTTTGACCAACTTACATGTGGTGAGCGGGGCCAAAAAAATCAAGGTACGGTTTTTTGACGGCATGGAGACCGACGCTGAAATGATAGGCGCGCAACCGGAAAACGATTTGGCGGTATTGAAGCCTAAAGCGGTGCCCGACGATATGCACCCAGCCACCATGCGCTCTACGAATGATTTGCGGCCAGGAGATTTGGTCGTGGCTACTGGCTTCCCGTTTGGTATCGGCCCCTCCACTTCCGCCGGCGTAGTGTCAGGCTTAAAGCGCGAATTTCGCTCTCCGCGAGGCAAACGGGTGTTAACGAACCTGATCCAGTTTGATGCTGCCGCGAACCCAGGCAATTCCGGTGGCCCGCTCGTCACCGCCGATGGCGAAGTAGTGGGCATCGTAACTGGAATATTGAACCCCACGGATCAGCGCGTTTTCATTGGCATTGGCTTCGCAGTCCCCATTGAAAATGCAACCAGCGCAATGGGCATGTCGCCGTTTTAAAGTCGAAAGCTATGAACGAAAATAATCAACACACAGCGCAACTCATGGAGCAGCTGCTCTACGAAATAAA
>JANMDS010000506.1:0-1589 GCA_031376405.1 Betaproteobacteria bacterium | reverse complement strand
CGACAGTTCTTCCAACAAAAACGAACGAGCGTAAAGCCACAAACGGCGAGCCGAACTTTCGGACATCTCCAACAACTCAGCGGCCTCGATCATCGATAGTCCCGTGAAGTATCGAAGCTTGACCATCTCCGCCGCCTGAGCGTCCTGCAGTGCCAATCGAGTCATCGCCTCGTCCAACACCAGCAAATCGATGTCGGAACCAACTTCCGGCAGTTCGCTCAGAGAAATCTCAATGCGGTCCCATTCGCCGCCTCGCTTGAGTGCCTGCTTGCGTCGCGCATTCTCGATCAGAATCCGCCGCATCGCCTCGGCTGCCGCCGCAAAAAAGTGTTTTCGACTCTGCCACTTCTGAGCCACCGGCGCATCGACCAACCGGATGTAAGCCTCATGCACCAGCGCGGTCGCTTGCAACGTCTGTCCCGCCGACTCCTGAGTCAACTTAGCCCGCGCCAGCTCTCGTAACTCGTCATAAACCAACGGCAACAACTGCTCCACGGCGACAGACTTTCTCCGTTCAATGGCCATCAGGAGTGTCGAGATGTTGGAAGACACATTCACAGGCTAACATTCGTCCAATGGAATGAGCAATTCTGAAGCGGTCGGTACCGATCCAGTGATCGTCGTTTGGAACGCTCACTCTCGCTTCGAGTTCGTGTGCCGTCTGGTTAGCATGAACTCCAAATCGGTTCGATGAGGTGGAATATGGCTTCTCAACATCATCCAAGTTGTCTGTCATGTGGTCGCACTCGACGTGTTTTTTTCACGGACGTTGGCAGAGGCTTCGGTGGCTTGGCGCTCGGGGCGATGTTGCGTCAGGGCGAGATTGCCTTCGGGGAGCCCATAGCGACTCATTCGCCGCCTGATGGTTGGCCGAAATCATCGCGTTAGAAAGGTTTTGCGATGCTGTTGTACCTGTCGGACGGATACCTGCAGGGGATGTTGTTGTGGCTGATTGGTGGCGGCGTCAGTTTTTGGTTGCTGTTGCGAATGCTTTCGATCTGGCGTGCGCGACCCAAGCGGCTGAAATGGATTCAGGCCGGTCTGTCGTTATGGATGACGCTGGCCTTGCTGACCGGGATTGAGCTGTATTTCGCATTGCTCTATGACCAATCGGATTCCTTCAATTTGACCAACGTCTCAAAGAAGTGGTTCGCGCTGCATGCCGATCCGCAACGAAGAAGATTGGTCGTGAGCGACAAACCGGGTGAAGAAATCGAGATTGCGTACCGCGACGATCGAGTGTTTCCAGAATCGCTCCAACCGGATCAACGGCACTTGGTTTTCTTCGGAGACAGTTTCACGTTTGCACAGGGAGTGAACGAGGTCCGAGATCGATTCAGCAATCGAGTGCGCGCGGCGTTGGAACCGGCGTCAGGGGGGAAGATCGTTGTCTCAAATCTGTCGGATGCAGGGACAGATTTGCGTTGGATCAAGGCGGTTTTGGAAGGTCTGCTGAAAAAAGGTCACAAGATCGACACGGCGGTCTATGTGATGTGCCTCAACGATGTCGAGACATACCACGAGAACCATGCACGGTATTACCAGAACTTGTCGCGACACAATCCGCAGTTTTTCCTGTTCCGCGACAC
>JANMDS010000501.1:0-9475 GCA_031376405.1 Betaproteobacteria bacterium | reverse complement strand
GATCTACGCGCGGCAGGCGCATCGCGTTGCCCAAGGAGCGCGGTGGCACGTAGATTATGTGGAAGCACATTGTTGGGTTGCTTTTTTTCCAATGCATCGATTGCAGAGAGTGCTTTATCGAACTGTTTTTGACGTAAATACGTCATGATGAGCAAAATATCCGAGTACTGGCTCGGTGAATCCATCTTCACCGCAGCTTCTAAATCTGCAACGGCTTGTGCCGCTTCGCCGCTACCGATGCGGGCTAGAGCCAGGCGAGATTTCTGGGCAGGATCGTTCGGCGCAAGCTTAGCGGCCTGCTCGAAATACTTCTCGGCACCCTTCATATCTTGCATTAAAACCGAGGCTTCGCCTGCCAGAGCAAAGATATTTGGATCTTTGCTGCCTTCTTTGATCATGGGTTCCAAAAGCTCTAATGCCTGTCCGCCTTTTTGGGCGCGGATATGAGCGCTTGCAAGCAGCGCGCGCGCGTAGGCCTTGTCCGGCGAACGTGCCATCACAAACGATGCGTGTTTCTCGGCTTGCTCAAAATTTCCGGCAGCTGATTCGATAGTTGCCGCAAGCAAAACATACGGAATCGTTTCAGGCTGTAGTTTTAGCGCGATGGTAATAGACTCTTGCGCAGCTAACAAATTACCCTTTTGGAATGCGCGTAACGAGGTAAGGTAGTGCATCGCTGAAAGCGTTGGCGGGGCTTTACTACGAAGATTATCCAGCGCTTTATCCGCGGCTTCGGTTCGCCCTGCATTTAAGTACATTGATGCCAGATTCGCTTGCAAGGTCAGATCGGTTGGCTTAAGTTGCGCGGCGCGTTCCATCGCGGCAATCGAGCCGTTTTGATCGCTAAAACCACGCATCAACTCCGAGCGCCCGATCCAGGCAAGTGCGTAATCGGGAGATTGCTCGATTAGCTGATCCACTGCTTTGAGCGCGCCCTTAGCATCACCGCCGGCAGCCTGAATGCGGATCATACCCAGTTTTGCCAATTTTTCGTTCGGGTTTACTGCCAACGCACGTTGAAAATCCCGCTTCGCGCCTTCTGTATCGCCCATGGTGAGGCGGGCGCGTCCCACTTGCGCGAGGATTTCTGATTGCACCGCGGTGTTAGGCGATTGGTATTCAGAGAACTTATCAATGAACGCTTTGTTCTCACCGGACTCCTGCATCAGCTCCGCGAGACGGAGTGAGGTTTCATCCCGGTTGTAGCCCAAATCGTAGGCACGTTCGTATTCTTTTCGTGCTGCGGGTAAGTCGCGAATCGCGTGACTCGCTTCAGCTAAAAGAAAACGGGCCTCTCCATTTTCTGGCTGTGCCTGCACCACGTTTTTAAGTTGTACGAGCGCTTTGCGGTGGTCGCCCGCTTTCAATGCCGCTTTGCCATCGGCAAGCGAAACGCTGGCATCCGGCGCACGTTTTCCACACCCTGCGCCTAATACCGCCACCATTGCAATTGCAAGTGCGACGCGAGCTGATTTGTTCCACATATTTGTTACCCTTTTTCTAATTCAATTTTCCGTTGCTTCCGTCAGCAAATCGAGTAAAAGAACCTAACCGTTATTCCGATCCAGCTTTAAAGTTAAAACGCTTCATCAAATCGTACAGTGTTGGGCGGCTGACTCCGAGTAAATCTGCCGCGCGTGCGATGTTTCCATCGGTGACACCTAACGCATGTTGTACCGCAGTCATCTCAGCCGCATCGCGCACCTCGCGCAGAGTACGCACGGCAGGGCCAGAAGCGTTTACGAGTGCCAGGTCACCTGATTTTATCTGTGTGCCCTCCGCCATAATCGCAGCACGTTTTACGGCGTTTTCAAGTTCCCGCACATTGCCGGGCCAGGCATAGGCATCAATCGCGATCGCGGCATCTGAGGATAAACCTAGCGCTGCTTTATTGTCCGCAGCAGAAAGCCGCTTCAACAGCGCATTGGCGATCAAAACCGCATCGCCCGGACGGTCTCGCAGGGGCGGTATCTGCAACACAATTTCTGACAAACGGTAATACAAATCCTGGCGGAAAATACCTTCTTGAATGAGGGACTGTAGATTTTGGTGGGTTGCACATACAACGCGCACGTCGACCGCAATTTCTTGACGGCCACCGAGCCGTTCAATCACACGTTCTTGCAAAAAGCGCAACAATTTCGCTTGCAGCGGCCCGGGAATGTCGCCAATTTCATCCAAAAATAGCGTGCCACCCGAGGCGTATTCCACTTTACCTTTGGTTTGTTTCTGCGCCCCCGTAAACGCACCACGCTCGTAACCGAAAAGTTCACTCTCTAAAAGCGTATCGGGGATAGCCGCGCAGTTGATGGCCACAAAAGGGCCATCTTTGCGGTTTGAAAGATTGTGCAGTGCGCGTGCAAAAAGTTCTTTACCGGTACCTGACTCGCCAATAAGCATCACCGTAGCGCCAGTAGGCGCCACCTTTTCAACCGAACGGCACAGCGATTGCATACCAAGATCGCGCGTCAAAATGCCATGCAATGCAGATGAAGGCGTATTCGAGCGCAACCGCTTGTTTTCTTCTTGCAAAGCGTGCATCCTAAATGCACGCTCCACAATAAGCTTTAGTATTTCTGGCTCAACTGGCTTTGCCATAAAGTCGTAGGCACCTGCCGCAATCGCGGTAAGGGCGTTGCTACGCTCATCTTGCCCGGTCATAACAATCACTTTTGTGTTGGGGGCAATTGCGATTACATCTTCTAATAGTTGTAGTCCAACCGCTGGCGTGTCCGGTGACGGTGGAAGGCCTAAATCCATTGTGATCACGGGTGGATTGTGGCGACGCACTAAGCTTAGCGCGGTCTCCGCGTCGTCCGCCGTGAACACCTCGTATTGACCAAAACTCCATTTCAGCTGCTTTTGCAGGCCAGGATCGTCTTCGACAATTAACAGCGCGGGGTTTGAATTTTCCATGTCGTTACTGCTCACACTGTTGTAGGTGCACGTGCAAGCGAAACCTCAAAACGGGTTCCTTGCCCCAACGCGCTGGACACCGAAATCGCGCCCCCAATTTCACGCAGATAGTTGGCGCTTTCGAACACGCCAATCCCCATGCCCGTTTGCTTCGTGGAAGAAAACGGGCGAAACAATTTTTCTTTAATAAACGCCTCACTCATGCCCGAGCCGTTGTCGGTTACTGCGACCACGATTCGTTCTTCTGCATCCGCGATGTTGATGGAAATGGTGGGCGCTGCGACATCACGCAATGCTTCCGAAGCGTTTTGGATGAGATGGCCGAAGATGCGGCTCAGGCGATCAAAATGCGCATGAACGTAGATGGGATCGGGCGCTGCAACGGTGAGCGTCGGCTTCACTTTAAGGGCAGGTTTCGATGCGATGGCCTGCCCTACACAATCGACAACATTTAATCGTTCAGCGGGTTTGGCCGTCGCCCCATTGGCCAGTTGCTCCAACAATGCTTTCATGCGATTGGTCACGTGGCGGACCGTCTCTAGCATGTCGGCTTGGAACTCGGGATTGTTTCGGTGCTGATTGGCATTGGCAGTGAGCAACGCGAGTTGGGCTGCGAGATTTTTTAGATCGTGTACGACAAACGCAGACATTTTGTTAAATGCATCAAACTGTTTCGCGACCAATAGCTCTTCCGTTACTTCATATTGCAACAACAGTGCGCTGGCTTGGTTCGCTGCAACGGAGAGCAAATCGAGCACTTCACGGTTGAGCGCAGCGCCAGAGCGAGGCGCTGAGAGGACCACTGCCCCATGCAGTCCTTTTGGGCCCGTAAGAGGTACGATCACTTTCGCGGATCGAATTGAATCGAGCTTGCTCGCGTCGTGCGATTTGGATCGAAACAACAACGCTTGTTCGGTGCTCAATTCAAACGGTAACGCATTGCGAATGAATTGCTCTGGAAAAACGCTCGGCAACGACTGCAAGCCATCGGCGTTACGCAGCGTAAGCGTGCTGCTTGTCGAGTCTCGCGTGTAAATCGCACCACCGGGCGCATCGAGCAGGGCGTTAAACGCATTTAATATGGTGCTAAATACGCTTGTATTGGAACGCTGCATGAGCGCATCGGTAAAGCCTAGCCACTCTTTGCGATAGTCGTAGCGATAGCTATAAAAATTGCGATCGACAAAGCCGCGCATACGTGCTCGGGCGTTGCTTGATAACAACACCGCCGCCCCAGCGAGCGCAGCGGCGAGCAGGAGGGTTACTTGCAGAACACGGCTCCATTCGAACCCCAGGTTCGACACGAAGTACCCCATGATGCCGATGAGGATTAAGAAGGCGCCAACCAATAAGGTTGTAAACGTGTGGAAAACCACTGCGCGCGAAACATGAATGGGAAGCTCCCACGATGGGTTGCGCGCGGCGCTCACGGCGAGCAGCGGTGTAGCCAATGCCCACAAAATTCCGCGAGAGATTGAAAGTGTGTATTCGAGCGTGCCGCTCACTAGCGCCTGCCCGAAGTAGATCACATCAAACACCGAGCAAGCACCGATGGCGAGTACGAGATGCTTTACCGCCCACTTTACCGACGTTTCGGAATTGCGTAAAAGTTGCTCCGCGCAAACCAGCGTAAGCAGTGCAAGTAGCACGTGAACGAGATAGAAAATCTGAGCTGGCAGCGCAACGAGCTGCAACTGAATCAGTACATCGAGCAGCCACAATAATCCCAGCGAAATGGCGGGATACACCGCAAAGCGCTTTGGCATGAAACGCTGCGTCCAGTAAATCAGAAAGGCGCACCATGCAACGGTAGGTAGCGAAGCTAAGGGCGAGAGCACGCGCATCTGCGGGAACCACGCGGACAAGCCCATCATGGCAAGGACTGCCGCGGTGACGAGAGACGCAGCCAAAAACGCACGGCCAATCGCGGACGCAATCGGGCGGATCAGCAACAGCGCGGCCAGAACAAAAAAGCCAAGGCTCGCGGCTAGGTAAGCAACACCAAAAAGCGTTGCGACGATGGGCATGACTAGCGCGCGCCCTTTCCGGTGACGACCACGCCAGCGGTTTCGATCAGCACCAAAATATCAAGGAGCAAGGTGTGGTTTTTCACATAGAAAAGATCGTATTCGAGCTTGGCGCGAGAATCCTCTTCGCTTGCCGCATACGAATGGCGCACTTGCGCCCAGCCGGTGAGCCCGGGCTTAACGGTGTGCCGCGCGTCGTACAAAGGAATGCGCTGCTTCAGTTGCGAGACAAAAAACGGGCGCTCGGGACGTGGGCCCACAAAGCTCATTTCACCGCGCAACACATTGATGAGCTGGGGCAGCTCGTCTATGCGGGTTCGGCGCATAAATTTGCCGAAGCGGGTGACGCGGGAATCGTTCGCCTGTGCCCAGCGCGGCTTGCCATCTTTTTCGGCGTCGGCCACCATGCTGCGGAATTTCAAAATACCAAATGTGCGACTACCTTCTCCCACACGCTCCTGGGTATAGAGAACAGGGCCTTTGGACTCTAACGCCACGATAATGGCGGCGATCAACATGATCGGTGCGGCTAAAACGAGAAGTGTAAGACTCGTAAAAACGTCGAATATCCGCTTGCTCATGGTGCGCGTCGCACCTTGCCGAAAGCCGTCGCCATATATCAACGTACTCGCGCGCAGGCCATCAAGCCGAATGCGACCTTGAATACGCTCTAAAAACGCAGACAAATCGGTGACGGTGACGCCACGCAGCTTGCACTGCAACAGCGCGTCCATCGGCAATGTCGAGCCGCGTTGATCGCGCAGTGCGACCACAATTTCGTCAACACGCAAGTTGGCACAGGCGAGCGGCAAATTTGTGCCATCCGTCACAGGTGCGATATTGCTTGGGATGGTGGTGTGCTGTGAGAGCGGGGCAATGGCTACGATCTCGGAATGAAGCCGCGCCCGATCATTTACCGTGGCAACCACATGGTTGACATCATCGCCGCTCCCAACGATCATGACCCGCGAGCGCAATACGCCAGAAAGCGCAAACCGGCCAAGTACTACACGGGTGAAAAATGTGACCCCAAACGCCAGCAAGATAGCCAGCGAAAGCACTCCTCGACCAATATATGCGCTAGGGAAAAAGTAGGAAATGATGCCTAACGTCAACATCGCGATGAGTAGTGACACCACAACGGTGGGTACGACGCGCCGGAGCGACTGTGAAAGTCCGGATTGATAGAGACCGGATGCGCTAAATGCTACGCACGTAACGAGCGCGAACAAGATGCCATCGGGGAACAGTGAAGAAAGGGTGGCGTTTTCGCCCAGC
This sequence comes from Betaproteobacteria bacterium, assembly GCA_031376405.1. Lineage (GTDB taxonomy): Bacteria > Pseudomonadota > Gammaproteobacteria > Burkholderiales > Casimicrobiaceae > JANMDS01. The sequence goes on along the minus strand of JANMDS010000501.1, from coordinate 3,254 downwards.
CGTGTTTTGCCTGCGAACACCAGCACACTAAAGAACGCGAATGCCTCGAGCAGCAGGAGCACAAGCACGCGCGTTGAAACATAGTGACCAAAAATACGTATCAAAATTTGCTCCCACCGAATTTCGTTGCGACACGGCCGTTGCGCCGCTTGTTTAATATTACGGCGCACCACTTCGGGCTGCCGGGGCCACTGTAGTCAAATCCGACACATTTGGCCCGCACTAACGTAAAGATACTTTACGCTCGACCGTCAGGAAAGTTTACACAATCGTATCCAATATGCATAGCGGAATTAGATTTTTGCCAATTATTGTGTGTATAAAAAACAGCGGCGAGGTTTTCGGGCTTCAATCTCCCCCATACCTGCGGCATAAAAACAGCATTTTTTTCGAGATATCTCTCAAAAAATGCTGTTTTTACGCCGCAGGTATGGGCGTTTCACCCCAGGATTAGTGTCAGGCTGGCCGATCCGTACCTTGGGAATCCGGTGTGTTTTGATCCCCAACAGTCGCGTGATCGATCCTTCATGATCGCGGTGCGTGCCAATAATTAGACTGATCATGTCGATTTCGAAATCTGGCTTGCCGTCGTAATTGCATTCCCTCCGGGACGATTACTACGTCGCGTCGATATGCCTGGGTTGTCCGCGGTGAGGCTTTGCGCTTACACGAATAATCCTACGACGTGGCTTCAACCGCGGTTGCGAAGCGTTGATCGGGCTCGTACAAGACCACAATTGCTTTGCCCTCCATCCTATGGCGACGTTCAAGGTGAACGCTACACCGCAGCCCGTGCTGAAGTTAGAATCGAACGTATCAGCTTAAATCGCATTATCGACAAGACTACCTTATGGCTACCAGCACCTCCAAAATCTTCTATACGCTCACCGATGAAGCGCCGCTTCTGGCTACGGGCTCGTTGCTGCCAATTGTTCAAACCTTTGGCGCCCCAGCAGGGATTGATTTTGTGGCGTGTGACATCTCGGTGGCTGCGCGTGTACTGTCCTTGTTTTCCGATGACTTACCGCCTGAGCAGCGTGTGCCCGACACCTTGGCTGAGCTGGGTCGGCTGACCCAATTGGCGAGCACTAACATCATCAAGTTGCCTAATATCAGCGCTTCGGTCGCGCAGCTCACTAGCGCCATCAAAGAGTTGCAGTCCAAGGGTTATGCGATTCCAGACTACCCAGATCAACCCAAAACCGAGGCTGAGAAAGAAATTAAAGCCCGCTATGGACGCTGCATCGGCAGTGCGGTGAACCCGGTACTGCGCGAGGGCAATTCGGATCGGCGTGCGCCGAAAGCGGTCAAGGAATACGCGCGTAAAAACCCGCACAGCATGGCCGAGTGGAGCCAAGCATCGCGCTCGCACGTCTCGCACATGCACGCAGGTGACTTTTATCATGGCGAAAAATCGATGACGCTCGACAAGGCGCGCGATGTACGCATGGAGATCGTGACAGCCGACGGCAAGACTATCGTACTCAAAGAAAAAGTCTCGCTCCTAGACCGTGAAATCATTGACAGTATGTACATGCGAAAGCAGGCACTACTCGATTTCTACGAAAAAGAAATCGACGATGCGTACAAAACCGGCGTGATGTTCTCACTGCACGTAAAAGCCACGATGATGAAGGTCTCGCACCCGATTGTCTTTGGTCACTGCGTCAGGATTTTCTACAAAGATGCTTTCGCCAAACACGGCAAATTGTTTGATGAGCTCGGCGTTAACGTCAACAACGGCATGGTCAATCTCTACGACAAAATTGCGACCCTGCCGCAATCCAAACGCGATGAGATCAAACGTGATTTGCACGCCTGCCACGAGGGCCGTCCAGAGTTGGCGATGGTGGATTCTGCCAAAGGCATTACCAACTTTCATTCCCCTAACGATGTAATTGTGGACGCATCAATGCCTGCCATGATTCGCAATGGCGGCAAAATGTGGGGGGCTGACGGCAGATTAAAGGACGTAAAAGCGGTGATGCCAGAGTCAACGTTTGCGCGGATTTACCAAGAGATCATTAATTTTTGCAAGTGGCATGGGGCTTTTGATCCCAAGACCATGGGCACCGTGCCCAATGTTGGACTCATGGCGCAGCAAGCCGAGGAATACGGCTCGCACGACAAAACTTTCGAGTTGAAAGAAGGTGGAGTCGCTAACATAGTTGATATCGCCACCGGCGAAGTGCTGCTCAGCGCAACCGTGGAAGCTGGAGATATCTGGCGTATGTGCCAAACCAAAGATGCTGCGATCCGCGATTGGGTCAAGCTGGCCGTCACCCGTGGGCGTAACTCTGGCATGCCCGTAGTGTTTTGGTTAGATGCGTACCGCCCGCACGAAGCGCAGCTCATTACCAAAGTTAAGATGTATCTGCACGAACACAACACTGCGGGACTCGATATTCAGATCATGTCACAAGTGCGCGCGATGCGCTTCACGCTTGAGCGTGTGGCGCGTGGCCTCGACACCATCTCCGCTACTGGCAACATCCTGCGCGATTATCTAACTGATCTTTTCCCGATTATGGAGCTTGGCACCAGTGCAAAGATGCTGTCTATCGTGCCCCTCATGGCGGGCGGCGGCATGTACGAGACGGGCGCGGGCGGCTCTGCACCTAAACATGTGCAGCAATTGGTCGAAGAAAACCATCTGCGTTGGGATTCGCTCGGTGAGTTTTTGGCGTTAGCCGTCAGCATGGAGGATTTGGGTCTCAAAACCGGTAACGCCAAAGCCGTTTTGTTAGCCAAAACGCTTGATGCCGCCACAGGAAAATTGCTTGAACACGACAAAGGCCCGAAGACTCGCACGGGTCAACTGGATAATCGCGGCAGTCACTTTTATCTCGCAATGTATTGGGCCGAGGCTTTGGCCGCGCAAACCGAGGACACTGCATTGCAAGCCCACTTCGCGCCGTTGGCAAAAGCGTTGGCAGCCAACGAGCAAAAGATCGTCGATGAGCTCACTGCCGTGCAGGGTAAGCCAGCGGATATCGGCGGTTACTTCAAACCGGACATGGCAAAGGTCGCATCCGTGATGAGGCCAAGTGCCACGTTTAATGCAGCGTTGCAGGCAACTTGATTGTTTAGCGCTCTTGCTTTCGAAATCGTATTCGACAAAGCCTGAAAATGCAGTTGTACCGCGCCTTGTTTTTTTAGCAGCAATCGATCTGGCACAAAAATCAGCGGTAAACCTGCGGGAGACCTCTGCATAACTAAGGTTTGTCGCACCGGCGCAGGCCGGTGTCCAATTT
>JANMDS010000451.1:0-1807 GCA_031376405.1 Betaproteobacteria bacterium | reverse complement strand
CCCTGACGGGGATGGCGCGCCCGAAACTACTCTCCGGCAGGCTTCGCCCAGCCGCCCAGCGGCTCTGGTATCGGGCCAGCCGGTCGGTTCATTGCGTCGTGAAGAGCCGCCGACATTTGCCTTGGGAAGTGAGCGGGCCATTGGGAGAACCAGCCCATCTGCGCGGATTGCTGAGCTTGTAGCCATTGAATCTCCGCTGCATCAAGTTCGTGTTCCGGCGGAAATTCTGGAATTGGCGGAAGAGATTTGCGCTCGGAGCGAAGAGCCCGGACTCTCTCCGTCCACGTTGCTAGTGCTCGTTCAGATGATTCTCTACTTGCAGTCACGGAATGTTTATTCAGGTGACTGAGCAATCCTATCAGGTTGGCAAACCAATTGAGTTCCTTCGCCAGCGCGACAAGATTTTCGTACAGAGCGTCCAGCGCAGAGACTGTCAGTAGAACCTCTTGCAGCCGAGCCTTCGACTCGATGCTTAAACCGATACCGACAGAGGCATCTATTATCCGAGAGTGTACGGCTGCGTTTCGGTATTGCTTAAGTTTGCTGAAAATGCCTTCGCCTAACGCTTCGCCGAGTTGCGCTCTGTCCTGCTCTTCTAGTTTTAAATATTTAGCTCCTGCTAGTACTATATCTTTTTTGGCATCTATCCCACTGATGCGTGTGCTGACTTCGTACTGCATCGGACCTGGAATTTCTGAAACAATAAAAAACAACAGTTCAATATTGCGTTCAACTTCGTTGTACGCCAAAGCCGCAGCGCCCAACGCCGCTAGCTGCTGTGTTGACAGGTCTTTTTTTATGTCTCCCGTTCGAGCTTTATTCTTGCTATCTCGTTCATGCTTTCGTTTCATGGGGCACCGATGAAGGAAAAATCGAGCGATAAATTCAGTCCTATGGAATCGCAGGAGCGTCTGCGAGCGACCCTGCGGGGAGCGTTTGCTGGCGGCCCAACACCGCTAAAGGCTATCCCGAAAAAGAACGGGGAGTCTCGTGCCAAAGCCGCAGCGAAGAAAAAAGCAAAACGAAAAGTGAAATGAAAACTATTGGGGTTTTCTTGGCTCAGGCAATTCTTGTCCTGACAGGTAATCTTGCATTGGCGGCCAGTTTGCGAGCATTACCAGTAAGCCTCTCGCTGCCTCTACGCTTAGAGGTACGAGGTAAACTTGCCCACCTAGAGTTTCCATCTGGGCCTGAAGAATGGGAGCGTTGGGATCGCCAAAGACGCCTTCCAACATCGCCGCAGGACACTTAGTAACAAGCGGAAGTAGGATGGGAGTCATTTGGCTTCCAGTCTATTTTGTGCGCCAGTATTTGACGAACTTAGGCTTGGGTTTCGGCAGTTTCGAGCGCCAACGCAGGAAGCGTTTCGCTGGAAACTCAAAACGCTTTTCAGTGAGGTTGACGATACGTGAGACGCTTGCCCGAAGCGTTCTTAACGGCAAGCGCCGCACGTTCCCCGTCAGTGATCGTGCGAGTGTTGTAGCGAAACTCAAATTCCGCGAGATAGCGGTGCAAATTCTTTTCAGCGCAATGCTGATAGTTGCCGCGCATACCGCGCTTAAAGATACCAAAGAAGCCTTCAACGGTATTCGTGTTCACGTCGCCACGAGCGTATTCCTTGGCGGAGTGATTGACCGTTTCGTGCGTCGCAAAGTTAGCGCCGACTTTCGTGTAAAGGCGTGACTCGTCCGTATGCAAACGCGACTCGCGGGCCACGTTTGTATTGACGATGTTGGCAACGGTCGCGGCATCTGCAAACGGCACATGGAAAGTGCGAACGTCGCCACCACGCTCTACAAGCGCGACA
>JANMDS010000450.1:0-4725 GCA_031376405.1 Betaproteobacteria bacterium | reverse complement strand
GTGCTGGCCCGGTGTACCTCGCAGGATGTGCAGGTGCCACGCGTGTGGTAGGGGTGCTTGTGCGAGCTGAGCACGAACGACGGCCCGTCCTTCGGCGTGATCAGCCGGTGATGCTGGCTGGTGGCGCAGGCCTCAATGCGCTTGGCCTTGCTGGCGATCAGCTGGCGCAAAGTCCCGTATGGCAGGTCACGAACCGCCGCCCTGAGGGCACGGCTGGCTTCATGCGCCGACCGCTGCCGCAGCTTGCGCCGCTTGAAGTGTGCGGTGGTGGTGGATTGGGCGATCATTGGGGGTACTCGCTCGTCGAGCCGAAGCGGTTGGCGGCGAGCCAGGCTTCAATGTCCGAGCGGCGATACACCACGCGTGCGCGCTTCTTTTTTGAGCCGATCTTTGAAAACTTCGGCCCTGACCCGTCGAGGGCCATGCGTTCGAGGGTCGACACCGAACAGCGCAGGTAGTCTGCGGTTTCACGGCGGTTAAACAGGTCGTCGCCGGATGGCGGCACGATGCGCAAAGCGAGGGCGGTCACGGAAATGCTCCATGTTGCGAGGTCGACAGCGATCAGGTTTGGCCAATGCTACGCAGAACACGCCATCAGCGCGTTTCATTGGATTGACATAACGTCGGGGTCACCGCAGGGGGCAAATTATTAAGCATTTTGCCCACTGACGAATCACTGAAGTTTCGCTTGCCGTCGGAACGGTACGTGAAGGAGGAGAACGATTGCCATGACTGGCGGCACTGTCACCTCCTATGCGCTCGCGCAGGACCTGATCCCGGAACGGATCCGCGCGATCTTTGCCAACAACGCTGTAAAGAGGCAGTGCTCTACAGCCCAACTCCTCCGTGCGTGGGAGTTGGAGAGCGAATACGAGGCGCTGGTAAAGAAACGGCGCATTTCGCGTTCAGCCGCAGCGAGTTACTCAAAGCACTTGAGCGTCATGCGCCAGATGACAAGCAAGATAGAATTTCACTTGAGAGGATGTTCACTTCAGCATTAGGATTCAAAGCTACTCAAGACAAGAAGCGCACCCGGTCTGGAAGATACTCAAAATTTGACATCTCAGCTGACACAAACAGCGCAATATATTTGGCTCTCGACGAAAGGCGCCTTGATCTCAGCGATGCGACCCAGCTTAACAACTGGCTATCAGATCAAATTGCCACTTTAAAGTTCAATAATCGCTTGGTTGATTCTATTCAATTTGCCGTATCTGCCTATCATCTCGTGCGAAACAACCCAGCTCGATTGCAATTAAACAACAGCCAAGTGGTCGAGGCTGTGTGTGCCAACTTGTTGTGCACAGGAAGTGCAAGCTGTGTGGATGCAGGCGATATAAACACGTTACGGTTTATGCATCGGGAGTTTCGTTTCGCAGCGGCATCGAGTGATGCTTTGGTGCGTTCGCAAGCTGGGCTTGTCGAGTTTCGCCGCAAAGTCGTTGAAGGATCAGCAATGCTATTTTGCGAGCCATACATGCGCTTTGACGGATATAGACTGCTTGATGTAAGTTCTTCAACGTCAGGCAGCTCCTACTTTTCGGACACTGGCACGCTGAGTGTCGTTTTTGTAGAGCTATATCGAAGTCTAAAAACGTGGATGGAGGGGCCATATGATTTAAGTTTCGAGCGCGACCTATTTGTGCAACGCGAGGAGGAGGAATATATATTAAAAGAGGCGAAAGTGATTAATAAGGTTGATCGAGCACAGTTGGGGCGTTCCATCGGGTTGCGTTTGGCCGTGTTTTCAGCGTGTATGGGTGAGCTAGATGTCGACATACATCTAGCGGAAGAAACGCCAGAAAACTTAGAGGATTCAGATTTTGCATTCGATGCTGAGCGGAACATTATCTCGTGCGTGGAGGATCTAATATTGTCTAAAGAATATTCGCATCTTATATGGATTGATGTCTATGAGGCTATTGCAGAGTTCATGAGCGTTTGCGGCAATGATGCGGCAGTTGCTTTGGCGACATATCACTTGAGAACACTGCGACAAAGCCTATCTGAAGGCACGCCGATAGCATCAGATCTTCTTGCCCGACATCCAGGGTGTATGACTATAGCTGATTTCCAAGACACACCAGAAATTACAAGGAGATTAATGAGCTTCCTGCAAATTCCGCCGCCATCGCTAAATCGGCGGAATAACGCTTCGAAATAATGCAACAGGAGGGTATTGAGGTTAGTGAAACATCGCGCTTGGTAAAGTGATTGATCGTAATGCGTTGACATGAAGCGTGCGCCTTGTTTGCGGCGCCGCCTGATTCACAAAAAATCTCTTTCAAGAATTCGAAATAATTGTCGTTTGTGTTCCGCACGCCATGCGCGGAGCACAACGCAGTAAACCCGAGTCGTGCGTCGGCGAAACACGCAACATGGAGCACATATAGTGGGGCTGGATCGCTTGAATCCAAATTCATTATCCAACGGCTCATTAAAATCTTTTATAATATTACTAATTACTTTGCAATATATTTTCAGGTTGCAAATAAAATCACTACGTCAGGATTGCTTTGAATTGCTCGCCCTTGCTTTCTGCAATCCCGTTGATTGTGATCGTGATATTCAATCTCGGCCCCGCCGTCGGCTTGTGGCGGTGATGCAATTGTCAATGCAAAAACCAATTCTTAGCCCTTTTCTCGTGCAACCAGTTGGGTTCTGGGGCGGAGGTGTGTGTTAATATCTTGGGTTAATACGTGTTACGTTTCAAAAAAGTGCTCCAAGTAGATGTTTTGCCGGCGATAAAGTATCCACAGCGTTGGCGAAGTGACGTTGAAACGTGGGCAGAGTGACGTTGAAACGTGGGCGATGTGACGTTGGTTGGACGGGTGTTGGCGAAGTGACGAAGTAGTGAAAGGCGATGGCGATGTGACGCTGTATTGACAGAATGTCGGCGATGTGACGCAATATAATCCGTGAACGTTGAAAATGCCCTTCTGCCTGATCGCCACCCCCAGCGGGAACTATTCGTGTGCGATGTCGCTGATGCCGTTTTGAAAGCCGATATGGCCGGCCTCGAACATCCGTTCTTCGCGCTCACTACCCAGAAGGACACGCGCGTACGTCGTTATGAGAATGGCGGCAATTGGCTTGAGGTGGTGCCAAGCGTCAAGGGACTGGCCACCGTGTTCGACAAGGACATCCTAATCTTTGCCACTAGCCAGTTGATGGCGGCCAAGAAGGCGGGACGGCCGATCAGCCAGGAGATCACATTCGCAGCGCGGGATTTGCTGGTGTTTGCCAACCGTCACTTTGGCGGACGCAACTACGAACTGCTTGAGGACGCGCTGGAGCGACTGGCTGGCACGCGAGTGCGCACCAACATCAGGGTGGGACAGCAGGTTGTGGAATCGTTCTTTGGTTTGGTGGATGCGGCCGAGACTGTACGAGACCACAAATCAGGCCGTGTGACCAAGCTCTACGTGAAGCTCTCGGATTTCCTGTTCCGTGCGATCCAGAGCCAAGAAGTTCTGACGCTGGCTCCGGACTATTTCCGACTGCGCAAGGCGCTGGATCGGCGCGTGTACGAGATTGCCCGCAAGCATTGCGGAAACCAGACCGAGTGGGCCATCGGCTTGGAGTTGCTGCAGAAGAAAGTGGGGTCATCCGACACCTTGCGAGCCTTCCGAGCCGCCATTCGTAAGTTGGTGCTGGAAGGCCACTTGCCGGACTACGCGGTGGGCATTGATACCAACGACCTCGTGCGCTTTGTGAACCGGCGCACGGCCCAGAAACTGGGCGATAAGACGGGCCGCATTATGTTGCCTCGGATGGCTACCACGATGCGCGGCAGGTGGCGCCGGGGTGGGATATCTACGCGCTGGAATCCAAATGGCGCAGCTGGATGGCGGACCGCATGGAAGAAGGTATGGAAGCGCCGCGTGAGCCTGATGCAGCTTTTTGCGGCTTCTGCCGCAAGTGGTTTGAGCGGCACGGCGCGCCACGATAGGGTTTAGCCGGCGCGGCGGGCATCTTGGACGAGATCAGCCGCGTCAATGTTGACGCCGCTGTCGTTCAAAGCTTTGAGGATGATGTAGCGCACGGACGCGTTGGCTTCGAAGGCTTTGGCTTTGAGGGCTTGCAGGGCGTAATCGGGCAAATGCAGATTGTAGGGGCGGGTCGGGGCGACAGGTTTGGTCGGTGGCAATGCAGGCGCCACAAGAGTTGGAACGCCCATGCGATGGTTGAGATGGCGAAGATCGGTATCGGTCACGTCGAGGGGCGTACCGATGGAGCGGAAGGCGGGGGCGTTTGTCATACGGCTACAGTCGCTTTTGTGGGTTGGGACGAGGCGAACAGCGCGGTGATCTCGGAAAGCCATCGGCTGATTTCTGCAACGGCTTTCTGCGTGGTCGGTCGCGTCGGAGGCGATTGATGTGGTGGCAGGCCCGAAAAGCCAATTTCCTGATAGGCGGCGCGGTACGACAACATGGCTTCGAAGCGTGGCAAGCCGAGGCGGTCGACCTCTCGGATAGCATGGGCCTGGGTGTGCGATGCCAGTGCTTGCACTTGAGTGAGCAACAGCCGATACAAGGGTTCACGGTCGAAGGCTTCGAAAATGCCACGAACATGACGTGCAATGCGGGCGGCCTCGAACAGGTCGGCTTCGGTGGGCGCGGCTGGAATAATGGTGAGATTGGCGCGGGCCACGGCTTGCGTGAGCGCCGCTTCGAAGCTGCCAGCCACGTCTATGAGGATGTGCTGCGGCTTAGACTCCGTCTG
>JANMDS010000448.1:0-2682 GCA_031376405.1 Betaproteobacteria bacterium | reverse complement strand
CGCTTACTAAGTAACCCTCGTTATGCCAATGCCGGGATCAATTCAGCCCAGCATTGGGGTCAAGCGCAGCACCTGGCGCGTTCATGATCCTCACGCTCGGGCTGCAGATGCAACGTTTACGGCAGCCCGAGGTGAGGTGCTTACGCGCGATGGCGGTAAGTGTTGCGCGTGCGGATTTCATGGGCGCGTGAGTGGTGGATCGGCTGGCATTGAGGTGCATCATGTTGACGACAACCACCACAATAACGCCTTGGTGAATTTGGCGTCGCTGTGTTGGTTGTGTCACTCGTACTTCCACGTTGGTTTAGTCGGTATTCAGCGGCGCGGACGATTGGTTGCCATGCCGGAGGTGTCGCCTATCGAGTTCAATCAGTTACAGCGCATCGTTTGGTTTGCGTCTTGGCAGCTTAGCGAAGGCTCTGTTATCGAGAATGCTATCTCATCGGCAATTTGTGACCAACTTGGCGTTGTTGTTGATGAGCTGGCGGTAGTGTTGGCTTTGCGTGAACAACGGGTAATAAGTCGTTTGGGCTTTAGTGATGCTGGGGTGCTCGGGGGGGCGTTGATGGGGCTCAGTGACGCCCAATTCGATGCGATCTCACCCGAGTTGGAGCGATCGGGTTTGCGGTTGTGGTTCGATGAAACGCATCCAGTCAACCGAGACAATATTGTGCGGTATGTGCAACCTGGCGGTGTATTCCATAACGTTCCAATTTCTACCTGGTCGGCAATGCTTCGTTCGGTGCTTAGTGCATTAAAAAGGAATTAGAAATGGCCATTGTGGTCGGTGTAGTGTGGTTTGACGACGCGACCAACCCAACAGCCGGTTGGATGTGCGCTGTCGGTATTGAGGGGGCGAGGGCGGTGCGTGTGCAATCCCCTAGTGATGTGCCACGCGACATGGTGTGGATCACCAATCTTCCGTATCTCGAGTTTTACCGCGTAGGTTGGGGTATGCAAAGCCATTTGCGGCATGCTGGTTTCATCAGGCCAGGCCTCGACACCATTGCAAATGAATCTGGCTTGAGCGAGGCGTCGCCAGAGGTGCGCGTCGAGGTGCTTGCAGCCTTAGCAGATCGTTGTCTGCTGTTCGCGCGCGCGTGCGGAGTGCCCTACACGGGCCAGAATAAACCCTCTCTTGGGCACGTCCTGCAGGCGACGTTATTCCCCACGCAGCGTTCGCACGATGATCCATCGGTCGAAGGGGCGCTTGCGGCGGCTTACCAAGTTGATTCCTCCGTTTCAGCGGGTAGCATGCCGCGCGGGTCGCGAATTGTGAAAGCCCGCAACAATCGTACAGCGTATTGGCAGCAAGTTTTGTCGTCCAGCGTCCCAACCGGATCATGGCGGCTACTTGAAGCTGTGAATTTACCGACATCGGTGAAGGCGCGAGTTGAGTGGGCCATTCAGTCTCCTGTTCCGGTATTGGTGCGCGCGCGAGTACATCGTGCCGATCCTGAGTATTCCGATCTCATCGCATTCGGCGCATCTATTGCGGCCCGTTCTGTTCGTCAATGGATGACTGCGCCGGAGGTAATGTGGTTAAGTGCTTTTGCCGACGTGGACATCTCCGCAGCATGGGTAGCCAGTGAGTATGCCGCTCCGCTCTTGCCTGCCCAATGCGTTGCGGCGCTGGACGCAGATTTCTCGCTGCCACCGTCGGCGCTTTATCTTGCTCCATCGGTGGGTATTTTTTTAGAGAACTTCGCTCACGGCGCTATGGCGGAAAACACCGGGCAGGGCCCCGCGAAATCGGTGTCGGCGCGTGCTGCATGGTTACGAGCAATTGATCGCGGGCTTTCATTTGTATCTGCAGTCAGACTTGCAAAGAATGGGCTTCGTGTTCTCGGATACGGCAACGGGGAGGTGCGTTGCGTAGTTGAAGAAGGAGCTGCAACGGCCGTGCTTAATGCGATTTCCGCCGCTGGGCTTGTCGCACCGATGTGGCTTCCAAGCGCGCAGCGTGCGGCGAGAATTCTTGAAGAGGCAGCTTAATGGACAGCAACGCAAATCCGACTCAGGTGCCATTTTCTTGGGCGGCTGTTGAGAGACTTTTGTACGCTATCGGACCGAAAGCATCCGTTGTCGTATCCGGTATTGATGCGGCGGTCGATGTGGTTGTTTCTGGTCCCGCCGCTGTTTCAAGCGAGGTGTCTGATGTGATTCTCTCATCGCTAAAAAACGGAGATCCTATTCTTACAAATGGGATGCGCCGTGTCGTAATGGCGACTAATGTTCACAAAGAGCTGGCGATTGAAATCAGTGCGGGTGCAAATCATGGGAATTAGGGAAACACTTCTTAGAGTATTCGAGGAAAAGGTAGTCGCCAATTCGTTGGCGGCACTATGTCCACTGCACTCTATCGACGGCGATGATGCGTTTGTGACCGCAGATGGTGGGCTCATGTCTGTTATTGCTGTGCGTGGCGTGAACTCGGTCATTGGCGCAGCCGAAGCGGATGGCCTTCATGATCGTTTGGTGGATCTTTTAGCGCCGTTTCTTCGCGACCCAGGGCACGCTATTCAATGGACGTTTGTATCAGACCCTAGTGAATTAGAGGGAGAGCTCGGGGTCATGATGCGCCCGTACGAGAATGCCGCCAAAAATAGGAATCTTGACCTTAGCGACGTATTCGCTGATCGCGCGCGACGACTCAAGGAACTCTGTGTCAATGAAAGTATG
>JANMDS010000447.1:0-1823 GCA_031376405.1 Betaproteobacteria bacterium | reverse complement strand
AATACTTTCTAAACCCACCGATACCCGTAGCAAATTTTCGCCGATGCCCGCACGCACTTTTGCATCGACTGGCATGCGTGCATGGGTGGTGGTGTAGGGGTGGGTAAGGGTGGTGCGCACGTCACCTAAGTTGGCGGTGATAGAGACCATTTGTGTTGCATCCACCACGCTCCACGCTTCTTTGCGCCCGCCCCTTACCGCGAAGGAGAGCACCGCGCCGCCACCCGATTGCTGCTTTTTTGCTAACGCATGGTGCGGGCTTGAGGCGAGAAACGGGTAGTGCACTCGCGCCACGGCAGGATGTTTTTCAAGCCACTGTGCGAGAGCCAGTGCGTTCTCAGTGTGGGCACGCATACGAAGCGGCAGCGTTTCGAGGCCCTTAATCAATACCCATGCGTTGAACGCAGAAAGCGTAGCGCCGGTCGTACGCAAATAGGCGTACAGCGTTTCTTTGCAAAGCTTGGTTGAGCCCACGATTGCACCGCCCATCACGCGGCCCTGTCCATCCAAATGCTTGGTCGCCGAGTGCATCACAACATCGGCACCAAGCTTTAACGGAAGCTGCAATACGGGCGTACAAAAACAATTGTCCACCGCAAACAGGCAATCCTTAGCACCGCTGCTATGAACAATGTTTGCGATGGCTGCGATATCGAATACATCGCCAGTCGGGTTCGATGGTGTTTCGCAAAACACCAGCTTGGTGTTTGGGCGCATGGCGGCGCGCCACGCTTCAGGTTCGGTACTGTTTACTACGGTGCACTGCACGCCAAACTTGGGCATGAGCTGGTTGAAAAGCGTAAGCGTGGTGCCAAACACGGCCCCAGAAGTTACAACGTGATCGCCGCTTTGACATACACCCATTACGAGCGCGTGAATGGCCGCCATGCCGCTTGCAAACGCGATGCAAGCCTCTCCGCCTTCCATTGCTGCCAAGCGTTGCTCAAACATATCCACGCTCGGATTGGTGAAGCGCGAATACATGTAGCCTTCCGCTTCGCCTGCAAACCGCGCTGCCGCTTCTGCGGCTGTTTTGTAGACAAAACTCACCGTCGGAAAAATCGCCTCGGAGTGTTCGCCAAATTGCGAGCGAATTAAATTTGCACGCAACGCAAGCGTATCAATGCTGTAGTCGTCGTTATTCATTGCCGTGCCTCATTGCGCTCTCCAGAGAGTTTCGCCAGATACGCTGCATCGATATCGCCCGTTACATAGTTGCCGTCGAAGCACGATGAATCGAAATCTTCGAGCACTGGGTTTGCGCCGCGCACGGCAGTTTTGAGCGCTTCTAAGTCTTGAAAAATAAGGGCATCGGCTTCAATCGCCACACGGATTTCTTCGATGCTGCGCTCGTTGGCAATCAGCTCGCTTAAAGTGGGCATATCAATGCCGTACACATTAGGAAAACGCACTGGCGGCGCGGCGGAGGCAAATGTTACTTTGCGCGCACCGGATTCGCGGGCCATGCGCACGATCTCACGCGAGGTGGTGCCGCGCACGATGGAGTCGTCTACCAAAAGCACATGCTTGCCTGCAAACTCTTGCGATTGAGCATTTAGCTTTTGTCGCACGCTTTTTTTGCGCTGGGTTTGCCCCGGCATGATAAACGTGCGCCCGATGTAGCGATTTTTAACAAATCCTTCACGATACGGCTTGTTCAGCGTAAGCGCGAGCTCTAAAGCCGCGGGTCGGGAAGAATCGGGGATCGGTATGACCACATCAACATCCGCGCAACGTGGGTCTGCCAATACTTGTGGCGCTAATGCTGCGCCCATGCGCACTCGGGCGTCGTAAACGCTCGTACCATCGATGATCGAATCAGG
>JANMDS010000590.1:0-10594 GCA_031376405.1 Betaproteobacteria bacterium | reverse complement strand
CCCACTACACCAACAAGTCGGGATGTGGAGGATATCCAGTAATCGAAGATGTCCGAACTCGCCCGTAAATACAAACGCCTAGGCTGAACGCGCCCCTCATTCGATTCAATGAGGGACGGTCGGTTTAATCGCTGCAATTTGAAAATGTTCTTTGAGCAAGATAGCCCGTTTTTTTAACACAGACGTGGGATCGCATTCGCCGTTTTTTTGTAACAACGACAGTGGTGACTTTAAGAAAAGAGATTGGGGGAAATGATGGGCGATGCACCGCACGATTTACGTAAACCCGCAGTGATGGTTCGTCGTTATTCGGCGCTACAGAGGCTTGTTTGTGGATGTTTGAGCCTTCTTCTCGCCTTCGAACCGATGGTCGTAGCGGCGCAATCGTTTGGGAGTCGCACGTCGGATCGGTGGCTTCCTGAGAATGCCCTGCCATTCTCACCTTGGACCTACAGTCCGACTACGCCAACCGAGCTAGCCGCACAGTTCAAGCAACAATTGGCCTTTACCCTTCAGGATCACGCGCTGTTCGCTCCGAATCAATCTGCCGGAGAGTTGCTTACGGCACGCGCACTCCTTCGCGTAGCTGCTCCTGCGCTCGATAGCGATGCCGCAGCTCCGTTAAACCGCATAAATATAGCGCAACATCGTGCGCTAGAAGATTCAGAAAAAACACCAACCAATGACGCGGCGAGTCTCGGCGGTGAGGGCGCGGATGTGAATGTTCAGGGCACACCTCATGCAGCGCATGAGCAAGATCGTGCGAAAGCATCGCCGAATTATGTGGAAGACAGCAATCTTCCCCAAATACTCGCAGCAGTTGCGCCAAAATGTACTAGCCTGACTGCTTCGGTAAATGGGCAGGTGGTTACGACTGTGACGGCGGGCACAACGGTAAGATTGCAACTCGCATGCTCCGCAAAACGCGCGAACCTGAGTCGAGACTACACTTGGGGTGGCCCAGGGATCCCCGCTACCGGAACAGGCACAGGGCAGGCGACGACGCTTCACCCAAACAGCTATAACGACATCGTTATTCCGAACCCTGGTGTTTCGAGTACCACGTACACCTATTCCGGCATTGCGAACAACGGTGAAGTTCCAAGTGCCATCAAAAAGTTGGCGTTAGCGGTCACTTCGAGTGCATCGTTACCATCCATTCCAACAGGGGGAATTAACTACGCACTGGTAAGCAATGGTGGCGTGATGAGTGCATCTAGTACGCATAGCGCGGGATATGCTGCTAATTTTATGAACGACGGGGTTCTCAGTGGGAGTGCATGGGGTTCCGGCGGCGGATGGAATGATGCGACTCCCAATGCATTTCCTGATTGGATTCAGGCCACATTGAATAGCACGTACGTCGTAAGCTCCGTTGTCTTGGTTTCGCTCCAAGACAATTTCTCGGCAGGCGCACAACCCACGCCGACGATGCCCTTTTTTAACTACGGCGTGACCGCCTTTACGGTTCAAGCGCTCGTCGGTGGGACATGGCAAAACGTTGCAACTGTGACGGGAAACGCTCTTGTACAACGCGTCGTCAACTTCCCGCCCGTGAGCACGAGCGCGATGCGTGTACAAATTGATGCCGCCTTGGGTGGTTATTCTCGCGTGGTGGAGCTTCAGGTTTTGGGGAATACACCGCTGGTGAATACGCCCCCAACCCTATCGGTAGCGGCCGCTGCTGCTGCAGCTATTGTGGCACCCGGCGCGACACTTCCACCTATCAGTGTTGCCGTAGCGGACGCGGAAGGGCAGGCGCTTACGGTGTCTTACGCGCCATCCTGGCAAGCTGCTGTCACCGGAAGCTGCTCGGCGGGGAATTGTGCCCAAGCCTCGAACATCACCGCGCCGAGCAGTGCGGGGGTTTTTCCGATGATTGTTACGGCAACGGATTCGGCGGGTGCGAAAGCACAAGTTGTTGTCAACATCGTCGTGAGCGCTTCTGCGGAGGGCTCGTTAAAGGATTCCGGTGGGGGCGTGTTGGCAAGCCCGAGCACGAGCACCGTCGGCACTTTAGCGGGTTCGGTAAACGTGGGGGACGGCGGCAGTGCGGGCTACTCGATTCCGATACAAGTGCCCCCTGGTATCAATGGATTGCAACCGAGCCTATCTCTGAGTTATTCCAGCCAAGGAGGAAATGGACACCTTGGCGTGGGATGGTCGCTCAATGGTTTTTCCTCTATTTCGCGCTGTCCCGCGACGGAGACGACAGATGGCGCACGAGACGCAATTAATTATGACTTCAATGGCAAGAACGATATTTATTGCCTTGATGGTCAGCGACTAATTCCAACGGCTGCGTGGTCACAGATTTTGGTTACAGACCGCCCCACAGGTGATCCTACAAAGTATCCCAGCACGATCAATATTTGGACACGAGAATACCGAACAGAGATCGATCAGTACACCAAAATCGTCGAGTACCAAGAGTGGCCAGAGTTCATTGCAGGCCCATCGCGGTTTGTCGCCTATAGCAAGTCTGGCCAGATTATGGATTTCGGTGCCCGGTACTGGATTTTGAGTAACGGCTGGGTTCAAAACCCCGACCCCTCCAACAGTCTTGGTCTGTATCCTGGCTCGCCAGATCGATTTAATTCGATTAAGGTGTGGGCGATGGATCGGGTACGTGATCGCAGTGGTAATCAAATGCTTATTAACTGGGGCGGCACGTCAGGACGCGTGATTCCAGGTTTCCCGCCGGTGGTGGCTGAAACGGTAGCGCTTCGCGCCATCGCACCTTTAGCCGCATTTCCTGGAGTTGAATACTATCCAACTGAAATTCTATACGGTGGTAAATACGAAAAGCCTTGGTGGAATGCCAATGCCGCCACGTCCGATCCTTGGAAGGGGCGGGTCGAGTTCGTCTACAGCGACCGAGATAGTAAGGATCAGTCACGACTCTACGATTCAGGCGGTGGAGAATCGTTGCTGACTAAAAAGCTCGATCAAGTATTCGTGCAGTCACGCAGTCAAGGTCAAGCAGCCGATGTGATGCGCTACAAGCTGAACTACGGCACGTCATATAGTGCCCTTACCAATCGCCTGTTGCTGCAGCAAGTCCAACAGTGCGATGGCCCAGGGCCAACCTGTATCAGTCCGACTGCTTTTACCTGGTCGAACGCGGACACCGCACAAAACAACCGTAATGACGTGACTGCGGTTGATTCTGGCCTCTCGATTGCGGGCAGCGAAACGCAGGCAAGTTTGGAATTTGCTCACGTCGCGGACCTTAATGGTGACGGTGCATCTGATTTGGTTGTAATCGATTTGGCAGCGACCGCGCGGACTTCTCGGATTTGTCTAGCTACCCCTGGTGCGATTCAACCCTTCGCGAACGCAGGTTCAGCATGTAGTACGCCGGTTTCGCGCGCTGGCTTGGTCACATCGAATGGTCGGCTTATTTTTAAGCCCGACGGAAGTTCGACCGTTGCGGATTTCAACGGAGACGGAAAAGTTGATTTGGTGATTTTTTCGAAGGACTACTCAGAAATGACGATGTGCCCATTCGGTACGGGTACGAATCCAAACGACTTTAACTACGATAAGTGTTCGGATTACGGTGGGCAGGGTGGTGTAGCAGGGCCTAGCATGAAAGCGGTGTTTCAGGGCGATTTTGATGGGGATGGTCTCATTGACTTCCTCTTTTACCGAGGCAAGTTTGGCGACCAGCTTGGCTTTGATCTGTATCGAAGCGTACGTAACCCTGCGGCACGAGCCGATGGCCAGATGGGATATCTCAGCGCCGCAACACGGCTTTATGTCAACGTTGCGCACACCAGCGTATTGTTCGACGACGCGACGATTGTCAACAAGATTATCGTTGGTGATTTCAATGGCGATGGTCGGGCTGATCTCGCGGTAAAACTGACTTACAACACTAATTCTGCCAATCCAGGAGATGATTTCTCTTGGAAAATCGTATTTAGCGAGCCAACGGTAAGCGGTTCTGGGGTTCAATTCTTTACTTCCTCCACTTGGCAAAACGGGCCTGCCGTGCCTGCGGTGGACGGTGTGTTAGCCGACTTTAATGGCGATGGAATTGTCGATCTGAGTTACCCATCGAGCAACGGCAGTGGCGGCTACCTCGCAGGCGAGTGGGTGGTGTGTAGCTCATCAGGCGAAGGCACATTTCGCCGCTATTCGTCCACCGCTAACCCAGACTTAAGCACTTGTGGGTTCTTCCCCAACCTGATTCAAGGTGGAGTCAACGCGTACTTCCTCGGGGACTATAACGGCGATGGCAGAACCGATTTCGCGCGTATCGCGAGCGATGGGGTGCGCTTCTGTTACGCCGAAGGGTATGACGTTTCCAGTACGGGAAATATTTACAGTTCACCCGTTCCGCGCGGGGACGGGGTGAACTTCTCCTGCTCGACTGCGAATGCAAGCACATTTAGACCTTTCCAAGTTTCGGAGCCCAAGCCGAATTTCCAAATTGATTTCCAAGATCTTGTAACGTGGCGGAAAAAAGTACGTACTGGCGATTTCATTGGCAATGGTCGCACACAAATGCTATATGTCGCAGAGAACAAGAAAGTCGGAATTCTTGCACCGAAAATTGCTGGCGCTGTCGATGTCATTACGGGCTTTACAACAGGGCTTGGAGCCAGCACAACGGTCACCTATGCGCCGTTAACCGATCCATCGGTTTATAAAAACGGTAGCTCTAGCGATTCGAACGCGCTGTCTATTCAGTCGTCCATGTATGTGGTCAAAACGGTTCAAGCGGACAACGGAATTGCTGGCTCCCTGTTCACAGACTACTTTTATGAAGACCTGCGCGGTAACAGTGCCGGCAGGGGCGTACTGGGCTTTGGTAAGCGGCGCGTGTTAGAAGATATCGGGATCGTGACCGAGACCGAAACCACGAATACCTGTGGCGCGAATTGTGCAGGCTGGGAGCTTGCCAATCGCCCCTCAAAAGTCACCAAATGGGCTCCGAAACTCGATGCAACGAAAGTAAGCCGTACCTCCAACGCACTGCGCTCCTCGCCTACCAATAGTGCGGCAAGTGCTTCCGATGTGAACTACCCTGGCTACTGCCGTATCAATCAAAGCACCATGACCTGGGGCTCCAAAACACGCACGGGTGCGACACCGGAAAGCCGGACTATTTATGAAGTATTTAATACTGGCAGCACCGCAACCACTTGGGAGTTAACCAATACATGTGAAGCAATTGTGTTGCCTACGCAAACGACCGAGACACCGCTCAACTTTACGTTGAACAGTAGTGTTGTGGACAACTTTGCAAATTATGGAATGCCATTGCGCACGACGGTAACAAGCTCAGACGGGTTCACAAAAGTCACGGAGAACGAGTTTTACGCACCAAGCGCAAATAACATCAGCACTTGGATCGTGGGTAAGCTCAAGTCGTCGAAGGTGACCCATTCTCGAACGGGTCTTGCAGAAACGACTGTACGCAACTCGGCATTCACGTACCAAGGTGTAAATAATGTGACCTGTACCGGTGCGGTTGCTGGCCAAGTCTGTTCCGATGAAATCGAACCCGCTGCAACCCCTGCTGCGCGCACCACTGCATGGCTTAAAACGACCTACATCTACGATACATTTGGTAACCGGGTCACCACTACCGTTGCGGACACCACAAGCGCCGCCCGCAGCTCTACCGTGAGCTATGTTCGACCAGCGACCGCTACTGCGGATGCGACCGACGCGCGGTTCGCGTTTAGCGTAACGAACGCGGCAGGGCATGTGGAGAAAAAGACGTTCGATGAACGATTTGGTTTGCCTTCTACCGTCACCGGCCCGAACGGATTGTCCGTCAAAGCAGAATACGATAGCTTCGGACGCAAGGTGCGCGAGCGTGCCTATTCCGGCGCAGCGGGGGGCGGCAACATCATTGGCGACAGTATCATTGAAACGATTAGCTGCGCATCTGCGACGCTTCTAAATGACGCGGAAGTGAAGTGCTTTGGAAGTCTCGAGCTTTATGCCGTGCGCGTTCGGGCAACCGGTGGCGCAGAAAGCTACTCCTATTACGACAAACTGCAACGCGAAATTCGCAAATTGGTGCGTACGTACGCTGGGTGGAATGCAACCACAGTGAGCTACGACAGCAATGGCAGAAAATCTCTCATCGCTGGCCGCATCGCTGGAGACGGCGTGGACGCTTGGCTCTACACGAAGGCGCAATACGATGTCTTAGGGCGCGCCACCTGTGAAGCGACCTCCTCGACTAAAGTGAATGTTGATACGTGCGACGTTACGGTAGCCCCGCTTGCCGGTGTCGCCAGAAAAGCGGTTTCGTACGCGGGATTGAGCGCGACCACAACGCGCTGGACAAGTACGAACTCCTCAGCGACAGATACGACATGGAACAGCGCACCAAACAAGCAGTCGCAGACGGTTACTAAAAATAGTCAAAGTTGGAGTACCACGACCACCGACGCTAATGCGGCGAATACCGCCTACACCTATGATGCGGTTGGAAATCTCAAAACAGTCACTGCGCCTGGAGGCTATGTAGAGAGTTTCGACTACGATGTAAGGGGGCGCAAAACCAAAATGGTCAGCCCCGATGCAGGCAGTAATTGGCGCTATGAGTACAACGGTTTTGGTGAACTCACCAAGCAGACCGATTCTCGTGACTATGTAACCACGAATCTTTACGACATACTGGGTCGTGTGGTGCTTCGCAATGAGGCTGGAGCCTCGGGCGTATTTTCCACAAAAACCACTTTTGATACCTGCTATTACGGCAAAGCGTGCAAAGTGGAGTCTGCCACGGTCTCGTCCGCACCGGCGGATATCGTTGCGTTCGATACTGCGTCGAAAACCGGCTGGACGCAAATTACTACCGCGTACGATGCACTATTGCGCCCCGTTCACACTAAAACCATCCTTGGCAACGAAGGGGATGCAAGCCGGAAGTCCGCAACGACATCGACGGCCTACGATGCGCTCAGCCGCATGCTCGATGTCGGCTACCCAAGCGGCTACATCCTGCGCAATACCTATGGCGCAAGCGCCACCACGAATCCAGTCGAAGTCTTGCTCAACATTCGCGAGCGCAGCGCCACCGACACCACGCTTGGTCGCACGCACTGGAGCTTAGGCTCGCTCTACCTTGACGGACAATCAAAAACAACAAACGTCGGCGGCTTTACCATCTCTAAAACTTTCGACGCACTCGGCCGCATCAAAACTATCTCCACGCCAACCGTACAAAACGGCATCTATGGCTTCGATCTGATTGGTAACCTCACCAACCGAAGCGATAGCTTAAACGGCATTGCATCAACGGAAACATATGGCTATGACGTCTTAAACCGCGTCACCACCCGCGCCATCGGTACAGCCGCAAGCACCACCATTGCCACCTACGACGCCGCAGGTAATCTCCTCACCCGAGAAGGCGTGAGCGGAACTTACACCAACAAAACGAGCACCCATCGTGTGGACGTAGCCAACGGTAATGCTTATAGCTACGATGGGAACGGCAACGTCACCAGCATTAACGCAGGCAGCACCACAGGTACGGTCATTAAAACTCTCAACGACTACACCGCCTTTAACCTGCCCACCAGCATAACCAGCACCAAAGATGCCGCAGGCAGCACAGGCGTAGCCAACACACTTACCTACACGTACGGCCCCGGCCACGAGCGCGTGATCGAGCAAAGCAGCGGTACAGGCGGGCGAGGCACCACCTACACCTTCGGCGCGTATGAGCTTCATACAGGCCCGGCGACGCATAACGCCACCACCCTAAGCGGCAATGTCATCGAACAACGCCATATCCTCCCCGCAGGCTTAGGAATTGTCACCCTAGACGGCGCGTGGTTACCCTTTACTGCCGCTGCGAACACCCGCACGAACGTCGTGCCCACGCTAGCGCAGATACGCTACTTCTTCAAAGACCACTTAGGCTCGGCGGTCACGATTACCGACGGGAACACCACTGGCAAGCAGCGCATCAAGTATGACGTGTGGGGCACACGAGTACAGATTGACAAAAACCCAGCGTACGACGTTGACCCGTACATTGAAGAGCGCGGCTTCACCGGGCATGAGCATTTGGATGAAGTGGGCTTAATCCACATGAACGGGCGCGTCTACGATCCGACCATTGGCAGGTTCCTGCAAGCCGACCCGATCATTCAGGATGGCTACGACGGGCAGAACTACAACCGCTATAGCTATGTTGTGAACAACCCGCTGTCGCTTACTGATCCCTCGGGCTTCAGCTGGTGGTCTAAGTGGAGAGCGCCGATACTTGCGATTGCGGTCGGTGCGCTCATGATGTTCGCTGCTCCCTATGCGTTTCAGGCGATGGGCTTTGCCGAAGGGGGGCTATTCACCGTAGGAACCGGGGGCATTCCGTCATTGACCGCTACTGGAGGTACGGTAGCGTCTGCGGCGAGCGGTTTTGCTGCGGGGGGAATTCAGGGCGGGAATTTACGATCTGCCGTTGCGGGGGCAGTCGGTGCGCTGGCGATGTCGGCGGCGCTTAGTTATTTCAATTTGCCACACGGTGCGCCCGGTACAGTTGGCGAGTTCTTCGGAAAGATCGCTGTGCACGGCGCGGTGGGTTGCGCGAGAAGCGCGATGGCAGGGGGAAGTTGCGGTAAGGGGGCATCAGCGGCGGGTTTTGCGGAGTTCGCGGGAAACTTGATTGGTGGTGGGCCCTATGGCGCAGGGCTAGAGACGGGTTCGCCAGCACACATGATCGCGCAGATCGCGTTTGGGTGTGCTGGCGGTGAACTCTCTGGCGGAAAATGCTCCGACGGGGCGTTTACAGCGGGGTTCAATTATCTGGTGAATCATGTCTTTAGCAAGCTCGACGTAGCGCGGTTTTACAGTAAGCCAGGTCATCATCCGTTTGCGCAGGCGTGGGCGAATGAATTCAAGGAGCTAATTTCTCCGGACGCACTAGAGTTTTCCAGCAGACAGACGATTGGATCTGATATTAAGTGGGAGAAGGGGCACCCCAATCGGTGGAACAACGAAACGGGGCATCCGGAATACAACACGAAATCGGGTCGTGACATC
Source organism: Betaproteobacteria bacterium (assembly GCA_031376405.1). Taxonomy (GTDB): domain Bacteria; phylum Pseudomonadota; class Gammaproteobacteria; order Burkholderiales; family Casimicrobiaceae; genus JANMDS01. Next base: position 1,573 of record JANMDS010000590.1, on the reverse strand, counting down.
TTTCTAAAATATGTTTCGGACAACAACATCACCAAGGATAATCCTTTGACGGTAAAACAAGCGGCTGAGCTTGATGCCATACTGCGGCAGCACGAGTTCAACAAAAAAGTTGAAGATTACGCGGCTCAGCAACGGAGACTCGGAAAATTCAATTTCGGTCGGAGCAGCGGCGGAAGTGGACAACCGCAGAATTGATTGTGTTGAAAAATTTATGAGTGCTTTTCAAAAATCAAAGGTGGTAGATTGGTTAGCACAAGGAGACTCTGTTCGTGCCCTCAAATACATGACTAAACATGAACTCCTTGGGTCGATCGACGCGTGTATCGGGCTTGCGAATTATTACTTTAGCCTCGGCGAGCGTGAGAAGAGTGACGATTACATTGATCGAGCAGAGCGCGCGCTACAGGAAAGTGACATTGATGGACGCATCTCGTTAATAAGCGCGTACAACACAGCTTTGGGGCGCGGAAATCGCGAACACCAGCAAAAGCGTGCGTTGTATCACCTGGAAATGGTAGGCGAAGCTGGAAATAACTATGTAGAAATCGAGCTCATGAATCACTACCTATACGGACTTAACGGCGCACCTAAGGATTTCAAGAAATTCATGTACTGGGCGAATCGCGCAATTGATAACGGCTCGAAGTACTCAAATGAGATTCGTAAACTTATCGAGAAAGAATCAAAAACGAGTCGAAAGAGGCGGTCTCAAATTTGAGACTTCCGATAAAGGGTCGCACCCGGACGTTAACGACGCAGCGCGCCGAGTTAACGACCAAGTGGTTACCGACAAGGGGATAACCAAAGAAAATCCCATGACAGTTAGCCAAGCAAAGCAACTCGACAGCGAATTGCGCAAAGACCCTACGGTCAAAGAATTGCTCGACAAAATCAGAACTTATCAGAACGCCAAAGCATGGCAAGCAATTCGCAAGGCAATGGGGCGGGGGCCGCGAGGGCCATTGGAGTAAAACAATGAAACTCACAAAATTTAGTCAGAGTGAAAATGCGCAGGAGGCGGTTTTCGTAGAGCGCGCGCTTGTCCATCTTCAACTTGTCTGGGAAAACCAATTTCACAATAGTCGATCAGTGAATTTTATTGCCCATTCGGCGATCCTTCCGAGCGACAGCGTTATGTTTGAAATTCACGCTGAACTTTTGAAATGCACATGGGTAGCAAAACGACGGGGTCTGGTCTTGCAATCGTGCATTTACTCCAATACCTGCGGCGTAAAACGGCCTCTATTTCCAACTTATCACCTCAAATTTAAGCTAAAAAATGCCCACACGTTTCAAGCGATGATCTTAAAAAAAATATACCGATATGCGCCGCTGGTATTGATCAAATTTTGTGGTGTAACACGCACGGCTGATTACCGAATCTCCATAGTAAGCGTGCAGCCGATCCTGGATTTGGATTTGGATTTACCCCGAATTGGTGGACACATTTATGATGTGGAAACTTGAAGGGAAATACGATGAGCGGGAACAAAAGAGTAACGCCGTACGATGAGGCGTTTCGGCAGCAAATGGTGGAATTGGTCGCCAGCGGGCGTCGGGTCAGAGCTTTGGC
>JANMDS010000393.1:0-5776 GCA_031376405.1 Betaproteobacteria bacterium | reverse complement strand
ATTTCACGCCACCGCCTGTGGTCAAGGCGCACGTTGCGCGGTTCCCTGCGGCAACGGATTGCACGCCCGAACTCAACCCGGTCACAGCGACCGGAGTGTTTGCTTGCGTGGTCGTGCCGTTGCCGAGTTGACCGAGCTGGTTATCACCCCAGCACTTTGCACCGCCCGTCGCCGTCACCGCGCAGGCGTGACCGTCTCCGACCGAGACGGATTGCGAGCCTAGAGAGAGCCCGACTACATCCACGGGCACGCTGGAATCGGACAATGCGCCATTACCCAGTGCGCCAAGAAATCCGTAACCCCAGCATTTGATTCCCCCTGCCGACGTGACCGCACAAGTAATGTAACGAGCGACTGATACGCTTTGCACACCTGCGCTAAGCCCTACAACATTTTGCAATGTAGGCATGGCGTTAAAGCTCGTCGTGCCATTGCCCAGTTCGCCGTAAAAGTTACTCCCCCAACACTGGAGGCCACCAGCAGCGTTAATCGCGCAGTTGTGACGGGCCAAATTTCCGCTTGCAATCGCGGTAAAGCCGGTTGGGGCTTGGGCATGACTTGTTGACGCAAAAGTTGTTAGGACGAGTGGGAAAACACCCACATTCATGACCAGAGTACGAAAAGTGGTTGCACACACACGTAGTATTGAGCGCCATACATTGCCCAAGCCTCGTACAAACCGCGCTAACGAACTATGCTGTTTACCCGATAATTTTGGGTTTCGTTTCATCAATTTGCTCCCTCGACCATTGTTATATTGAGCGGCGAATCGCGCTGGGCTTTCATTCGACGCGATTACATAATCATATATGCGCAATTCGAATGCAAATCACATCACATTTTTTAATAATGAGAAATAATCGTGAAGATTTAGGCAAAAGAAATGTCATTTTTTCGTCGTTCTAGACGAAAAAATGTGAAATGGTACTAGCGTAGAGAATCTACGCGAAGCGCGTTTGTTGTGTAAGCGCGAGGTCGGACATGTTGCCGAGCAATACAAGTCGGTCGCCCGATTGCAGTGTGAAATCAGCGGCGGCGGTATCGAGCAGGGCGTTGTTGCGGCGGGCACTTTGCACAGAGATGGAAGCGGGGAGCGCGAGCGCTTGCAACGATTTGCCGATACACGCAGCGCCCTCGTCCACCACAATCGCGTGCAAGCGCAAAGCGGTTTCATCAGACTCGGGCGTATCGCTCGCGCCATGGAAGAAGCCACGAAACAAGGTGTAGCGTTGCTCGCGCACGGCGCGGATGCGTTTTAATACGCGATTGAGAGGAGTACCAACCGCCAACATCGCTTGCGAGGCAAGCATCAGTGAGCCTTCAAGTAGCTCGGGCACCACTTCGGTTGCGCCCGCCTGCATCAGCGATTCAATAGCACTATCGTCCGTCGTACGCACGATGACAGGCACATTTGGGTTGACTTTTTGCACCGCACGGATAATGCGGTGCGCAGCTTCGGTTTCGGAAAAGGTAACGAGAACAGCTTTGGCTTTTGCCACGCCTGCGGTGGAGAGCGCTTCGGCGCGCGTGGCATCGCCGTAGCTTACGTTCGCACCGGCGGTGTTGGCTTCGCGCACGCGCTGCGGATCGTTATCCAGCGCGAACCAGGGAATCTTTTCCGCTTCAAGCAGGCGCGCGAGAAATTGCCCGCTGCGGCCGTAGCCGCAGATGATGACATGATCTTGGCGCGCCACATTTTTTGCGGCCAATTGCGTGAGCGCTACGGCACGGGCCATCCAATCGTTGGCGGTGAGCTGCCGCACGATTTTGTCCGATTGCGCAATGAGTAGTGGCGAGAGCAAGAGCGAGAGCAACATGGCGGCGAGCAAAATTTGTTGCGGCTTTTCTGCAAGCGTACCCAAGCCCGCGGCGAGCGTGATGAGCACAAAGCTAAATTCACCCGCCTGAGAAAGATAAATGCTCGTGCGCAAACGGGTGGCAAGCGGCGCGTTGAGAAGCTTTAGCACACCAAACAAAATGCCAAATTTCAAAACAGTTAACGCGAGCAGTGTGATTAAGACCCAGCCGAGTTGGGGAACGATTTTCGGGATATTTAACTGCATACCTAAGGTTACAAAGAAGAACCCCAGCAGCACATCGCGAAACGGCTTGATGTCTTCTTCCACCTGGTAACGAAACTCAGTTTCTGCGATCAACATGCCTGCGAGAAATGCGCCAAGTGCCAGCGAGAGACCCGCAATTTCGGTAACCCAAGCCAAGCCGAGCGTAACCAGCAAAATGTTCAGCATGAAGAGCTCTTGCGAGCGTCGTGCTGCGACGAGCCGCATCCACCAGCGTATCGCGGGCCGGCCTGCTTTTAAGATGAGCGCGAGCGCGATGGCTGCCTTCATTGCTGCCAGGCCCAAGGCATCGAGCAAACTGCCCCCGCGCGCGAGCGTAGGTAAAAGTACAAGAAACGGAATGACCGCTAAGTCTTGAAAAAGCAACACGCCCAACACGCGCTTGCCGTGATCGCTTTGCAGCTCGCTTCGCTCAGTGAGCATTTTGCTGCCAATGGCTGTGGACGAAATGGCGAAGGCTGCGCCTACTGCAATTGCGCCTTGCCAGTGGATACCTGCCAAAAGTGAAAGTCCAGCAGCGCACATTGCCGTGAGTATCACTTGCGCAAAACCTAATTTAAGTAAACCGCCTCGCATGGCTTTCGCATCTTGCAAACTAAATTCGAGCCCAATAGAAAAGAGCAGGAACACCACGCCGATTTCGGCCAGGAGTCGGCTCATATCATTGTCGGCGATCAGGCCCAGCGCGTGTGGACCCACCGCAAGCCCCACTGCGAGGTAGCCCAGGATGGACGGTAATTGCAACCGACGGCACAACGCTACCACCAACACAACGGCGGCGAGCAAGGCAACCAAAGCACCTAATATCGACATAAGTTGATGTTACCTTTTTTCGCTTGTGGTCTTGTCGCCGATTGATGAAAGTCGGGCATAAATCGTCGCCTTAGCGCGACCAAGATTCCGCGAACTTTCCCGTTAATTTAAAGGTCTACTTCGGTGATGAGAATCACAACGGTTATTGCTCAACTAATTATGCTCGCAGCGCTCACGCGCGATGCGCAAAGCTCCCCGAGCCAGCATCTCGATGTGTAACGTACCGCCTCGGTGTATTCGCTCAACGCCACGGGACTACCGAGCGAACGCGCACTGCCCCTAACTGCCTATCACGCTCTCAAGGGCACGCTCAGCGTGGATACGATTAACCTTGCCGCGCAGGGCGCAACGGCTGCAGGCCAGCTCTACTTGGCCGCGCTGGCGTGCCAAGCAGGGGCTCGGCGCGTGGGTGAGGCTCTGATTGCGAAACTCGATGAGCGCACCGCGGTGTTGAGCACAGCAGGCGGGACATTGGTATATCGAAACGTGAAATCGCTCGCGGAACCTGGCTCTGTACAAAACCCTTGCCCAAGCGCGGCGATTCCTGCCGGAGAATAAGGGTCTTTTTTAAGGAGATTATGCGCAAAATGCACGCATTTAGCACCGCAGGTTTTATGAAATATTAAGCTGAGTTTCGTGTTCGCTTATCGATCGATACAACCACCTCGTTTTCGTGCACCGTGCTTCGCGGGCGTTCTTTACGCCAGGAGCGCCAGCTTCCGCCGCCGCTGCGTTTTGCCATGTACATCGCTTGGTCGGCGTAGCGCACCAGTGTGGAAACACTTCGCGAATCGTGCGGAAAACTCGCCACGCCCACCGACGCGGAAAGTTTGATATCTTTGTAGTGTGCACGCGCGATTTCGGAAATGGCATCGATTAGCCGCTCGGCTACTGCATGGGCAATGGCTTCGTGGCTATCATCTTTCAGCGCGACGACAAACTCATCGCCCCCAAAACGTGCCGCTAAATCACCGTCTCGCGTATGCTTTTGAATTGTTTCGCCGATTTCACCCAGCACGCGATCGCCTGCGTCATGCCCGTACCGGTCATTGACCTGCTTAAAGCCATCTAGATCGATAAATAGCAAGGAAAAGGCGGTATCGCGCTCGGCGCGTACGCGATCTTGTAGCGCATCGAGCATAGGATCACGTCGGTAGAGTTGGGTAATCGGGTCGATCTGTACCTCGCGCTCCAATTGATCGGTCCGCTCAACCGCATCGGTGACGTTGCGACCAATCACCGCGAGCTCAAAAGCTCCCCCATCGGCATTGCGCACGGGATTAAATGTAAGCTCAATATGAACCAGCGTGGAATCGGCGCGGCGCATCACCACCGTTTCGCGCAAGACCTCTCCGCGCTGCGTGGCGTTGCGAATTCGGGTAACCGCGTCGATGCCATCGGCACGCCGATTAACGAGCAAATCGTCTAGCGGGGAGCCCACGAGTGCGTCCGCCAGCATCCGCAATTCAACAGCAAATGCGGGGTTGGCATACGAGATCAACCCAGCACTATCAACAATGGCTATACATTCCTGCGCGACGTCGACCACCGCGGCCAGGCGCCTGCGCTCCTCCTGCGAGTTGGCTAAAGCCAGTCGGTGGGTTTCTTCGGCTTTTTTTCGCTCCAGCTGCCCAATTTCGATGCGCGAACGCGAAGAGCGCAGCTCGCTCGTCACGCGGCTGCTCATCGAGGCAAAAGCGCGGGCAAGCGTGCCAATCTCGTCGGTCCGCCGAACCGGCAGCCCAGAAATGGGATGGCCACTTTCAAATTGCTTTGCCGCTCTTCGCAAGGCACTCAAGTCGCGTACAACGGAGTTAATCCACCCTGCACCGATGCCAATTGCCAAGAGCGTGAGGAGCCCCGATAGCAACAGTGCCCGCCACAGGCTTTCGCGCGCTGAGGCCCATATATCTGCAGCCGGTATCCCGACGACGACAGTACCTTTTATTGCGCCGTCAACAGGCATGAGCGAAAGTACCGTACCGTTTTCAATCCAGACGGGCCTGGCATCCTGCGCGCGCTCTATCGCCTCGAGCCGCGTCACCAAAGCCGATTTCACACTCGGTTTGATTTCAACGCCGTTGCGCGGGGCCGCTGCCTCGCTTGTGGCCAACGTCATTCCCTTTGCGCTCTTTAGCACCACGGCACCGCCCTCGCTGGGTGGCAATTTCTGGAGGTAGGCCGACATTTTTGCTAACGTGAAATCAACCGCGACTGCACCCAAAAATTCACCCCCTGCGCCACGAAGCGGTACCGCATACGTGACCACCGGAATTTTCTTCGACGCCGACATATAGGGCTCGGTGAAAATAGGCGCGCCCGCTGCTTTGGCTTGCTTATACCAACCGCGTTCCCGCGGATCGTACTTAACCGTTTGCTGTGTAACGGGATGGCTACGGTCGCCAACGCTTGCGGCATCAAATGAACGCAGCTCTGTATCAAATGGCATTCGAACACGGGTATGGGCATTGCCCGATCCACTGGTACGCTCGACCCCGACAAACAATCCTTGTTCGGTACCCACGTAGGTGTAACTTGCAAGCTCAGAGACTTTCGTTGCTTGCCATAAGTACCGCTCCCAGCTCGCCGCATCATTTACTGCCAGCGCGCCAGAATCGACGCTTGCCAGGGCGCTTCCAGCGATTAGCTCGGCCTCACGGGTATATTCACGTACGTGCGAGGCAATGCGAGCAGTTACTTGCGAAGCCGTCTGCGAGGCTAACTTTTCGCCCGACTCACGCCCTCCGTACCACGCGAACCCCAACGAAACCAGCGCGACCGCCAAGGTTAGTCCGACAAAACTCAGCACAAGCTTGCCACGAAGTGAGAAAAGCGAGCGGTAGATTGCGCGCGACGAAATTGCATTCATCATATTCTTATAG
>JANMDS010000362.1:0-6197 GCA_031376405.1 Betaproteobacteria bacterium | reverse complement strand
GGATGAACGCTTACCGGAAGACCAGACAGCCATGCTTGCAAATCATCGGCAAGCGTTCATCCTCCAACGCAGTGGTACCGGGCTCGAAAGTTTGTTTCGCGAAACCGGGGGCGGGTTGCGCTTGGGCTCACTGCGCTGGCCGCCATTTTAGGCAGCGCGGGCGTTGCCGCCTGGCAATCTCAACTCGCGCGCTCAAACGCGCGAGCAACGGGGGAAGTGAAACAGTTTTTGGTAGAAACACTTTCTGCCTTTTCAGCTAGAAAGGCCGGCGGACTTTCCGCGCAAGCGAGCCGTCAAACGAGTGCCGAGCAACTCGTAAAGCACGCGTCAAACCAATTGCAATCAAGCGGTAACTTAGCCCCACAAGTGCGTTTTGAGTTGTTAGGCGTATTAGGCGATTTGACGCATGAGCTGCAGATGAATGAGGATTCGATTCGGCTACGCGAAGAGCGGATTGGGCTCTCAACTAAACCTGGCGAAGCGGCAGACGATTACCTCGCGCTGATCGACACCTATTATCAGGCTGGGCTTTCCGCGCTTGTGAACGCGACATTGCTTCGTGCGGAGACCTATCTGAATTCCCTTCCGGAGGCCAAGAAAAGCCAATTTTCTGCACGGCTCGCTCTCCGGCAAGGCCGACAGTTTGCGTTTCGCGGAGCCCATGCCGAGGCGATGCCTATTTTGGAAAACGCCGCGAAGTCCCTAAAAGCGACCAGCCCAGCCCACGACGAGTGGCTAGAGGCGCAATCCCATTACTTGGCGAGCCTGCGCCTGACCAAACCCGATGATGCGATTGCAGGCTACAAGCAGCTCATCGCCACCGTTGATGAGATGTATGGCAGCGACGCCCCGCTAGTCATTCCCGTGGTTAAGGCCTATACGCTTTCCCTCGCGAGGCAGCGACGGGTTGATGAATCGCTTGTCATGTTTGCGCGAATGGAAGCGCTTAATAAAAAGCATCCGAATTTCGACCCGGTTAGTAAATTCGAAATGCTCTTCGAAAAAGGCAGCATGCTACGCACCGAAGGAAAACTAGAGCTCGCGCGCGCCCACTTACGCGAAGCTCTAGAAGGGTTTGAAAAAATGGGGCTTGCGGACCACCCCGCGCAGCCCCTCATAACCCGTCAGGCTTTGGCTGAACTCGATTCGGTGGACTGGAACTTTGCGCAGTCTGATGCCCGATTTCTTGAGGTAGAACGTGTGGCACAGAAAGCCGGCACTGCACTCAATATGAGCTTTATTCGAGGCTCGCGCGCGCTCAACATGATGTACCAAGGCCAGCACGCCCAAGCCCGCGCACTTTTCAATGAATCCCGTGCGTTGCGCGCGAACTCGTTTCCCGCTGACCATGCAAGCTTCGCCGTAATCGAAGGCCGCTCGATTCACAACGAAGCGCTCGCTGGCAATATTGACAATGCCTTGCAGCGCTACGCGGCGCTCAAAACACTGCGCGTACCGGCCCATCAAGCGCTACTGAGCGAAGCCACGTTTACTGCCTCACATGCGCTGCTGATCGGACAAAAGTGGGAAACGTACTTGGCCGATAGCGATGCCATGCTCGAGCACGCGCGTGGTATTCAACGAAAAATTCTTATTTATCTTGGTCGCTCCAAAGCGTACTTAGGATTGCGGGAATACGAAAATTCGAAAAAAAGCCTGGAGCAGGCTAATTCGTTTGCGAACGAAGTTGGTGAGGGCCTGCCACAACCCATTCGCGCGCAACTAGCGCTGCAACAGGTGCTCACACTAAGGGCTTCTGGTGCGAAGCCGCTTGTGCTCGCCAAAGCGCTTGAGCAATTCAAAACTCAACGCGCACTGCTTAAGGGTGAGTCGGCAGAATTCACCCTCGAAGCGGCAAAACTTGACGCCGCGGGATAGGGTAAGTCTCCATCAATCGCGCACGCTCACGCGCACTCTTCTGGTTGTACGAACGGGGCGGGTGAGGTGATCGAGCGGGAGCGCTGTTGTGGTTTTTATTGATTTCAAAACTAGATTTGTTCGCACGTTACTCACCCCTTTAATCTGCGTAAGTTGCTTCAAAATGGAATCGGATAATTCCGCCAAGCTTGGGGCGACAATGGTAAGAACGTAATCGCTGTCGCCCGTTACCGCATCGCAATCGAGCACTTCTGGCATTTGCATCACCGCTCTTTCAAACACCGCGCTCGCGTCTGCAGCCTGCCGTGCGAGGCTCACGTAGGTAATCGCGCGCACGCTCAGACCCATCAACGTTGGGTCGAGCAGCGCAACATACGCCTTCAAGACTTTTTCGTTTTCTAGCCGACCAATTCGTCGGCTGATTTGGGAGGCAGATAAACCCAGCGCGTTCCCGATTTCGGAATTTGTGGCGTGCGCGTTTTTCTGCAAATGCGCAAGCAATTGCAGATCAAATCGATCTAAGAGCAGTTCATAGAGCATATTTCGCTATTTTATGCATGAATCATCCACAATGGCCTTTATTGAGCGGCATTACGCACACACCGTGCGTCCTTTCCCGCACAAAATATTTGTAGTCAAACTTTTTAGCGAGCACACGATGGCTTTCACTCCCTGGGACAATCCGATGGGCACTGCCGGTTTCGAATTCATCGAATACGCAGCACCAGATCCCGTTGCAATGGGCGCGCTCTTTGAACGCATGGGGTTTTCCCCCATCGCAAAACACCGGCACAAAAATGTCACGCTATATCGGCAAGGTGGCATCAATTTCCTCATCAACGCCGAGCCCGATTCGTTCGCGCAGCGCTTTGCGCGTCTCCATGGACCTTCCATTTGCGCCATCGCGTTTCGGGTTGAAGATGCCAAGCACGCCTACGAACGCGCCATCTCGCTTGGGGCGTGGGGCTACGCGGGCACAGCGGGGCCGGGTGAGCTCAATATTCCCGCGATCAAAGGCATTGGAGATTCAGCAATTTATTTTGTGGACCGCTGGCGTGGCAAACACGGAGCGCAAGAAGGTGCCATCGGAAATATCGGTTTTTTTGATGTGGATTTCGAGCCTTTAGCAGCGGCGCAAAAATTGCCCAATGCGCTTAATCCGCAAGGCGTGGGCTTAACTTATATCGATCATCTCACGCACAACGTACATCGCGGGCGGATGGATGAGTGGGCGGATTTTTACGAGCGACTGTTTAATTTCAAGGAAGTACGCTACTTCGACATTGAAGGTCAGGTAACGGGCGTGAAATCAAAAGCGATGACGAGCCCCTGCGGGATGATACGCATTCCGATCAATGAAGAAGGTAACGAAACGCCAGGGCAAATTCAAGAATATTTGACGCGCTACAAGGGCGAAGGCATTCAACACATCGCGATGGGCGCGCAAGACTTATTCCACACGGTGGGCGCATTGAAAGCAAATGCGGTGAAGCTCCTCGACACCGTGGACACGTATTACGAGTTGATCGACAAACGCATACCGAATCATGGAGAAAACGTTGCGGCGTTAAAGGCCGCGAAGATTTTGGTAGACGGAAAAGCCGGCGCGCTCTTACTTCAAATATTTTCGGAAAACCAGCTCGGACCCATCTTCTTTGAATTCATCCAGCGCAAAGGCGATGATGGGTTTGGCGAAGGCAACTTCAAAGCACTCTTCGAAAGCATCGAACTTGATCAAATACGACGTGGCGTTTTAGCTAAAAATTAGGAAGATAAGTCTTAAAACATGTTCATTTTGCGCCGCAGGTATGAGTAGTTTCGACCCCGATTGGGTTATCGATCAAGGGTGGTCGAACTATACGCGCGCCGAGCACGCCACCTGGCGCATGCTCTACGAACGGCAAGCGCAACTATTGCCCCAATACGCGTGTAGTGAATTCATTGATGGGATGGAACGGCTGCCGATCGACGCAACGCAGATACCAAACTTCAATGAAGTTAACGAAACGCTACGCGCCCAAACGGGGTGGGACATTGTTGCGGTGCCAGGACTGGTGCCCGATGAGGTGTTTTTTAACCATCTGGCGCACCGGCGGTTTCCGTCCGGAAATTTCATCCGTAACCCACGTTCGTTGAACTATATTGAACAGCCCGATGTATTCCACGATGTGTTCGGTCATGTACCTATGCTCATGAATCCGGTCATTGCCGATTTCATCCAGGCGTATGGTGAAGGTGGGCTACGCGCGCATCGGCTGGGCGTGCTCCCACTTTTGGCGCGCGTGTATTGGTACACCGTGGAGTTCGGATTGGTGAAAGAAAACAGCGCGCTGAAAGTCTATGGCGCAGGCATTGCGTCGTCGTTTACCGAAACGCAGTTCGCCATCGACGATCCATCCCCGCACCGTATTGCATTTTCGTTGCCGCGCGTGATGCGGACGCAGTATCGTATCGACGATTTCCAGGAAACGTATTTCGTTCTCGATTCCCTAGAAGATTTGCTTGCGCTTTCTAAGACTGACTTCTCACCGTTGTACAAACAGCTTCACAGTGCGCCTACATTTTCGCCAGGATCAATCAGTCCGATCAACGTGATGCTGAACTGTGGCACAGGCGCGTATCATGCACTCAAGGCGTGACATGAGCCGCTGTTGGCCGATAACGCGGTAGTGCAAAGTTGAACGCTGCCTGGTCAGCTGCCTGGTCAGCTCCCTGATTGCCTCTAGATCAACTATACCTGCGGCGAAAAATCGCCCAATTTCGGAATTTATCTCCTAGAAATCACATTGATTGCTTACTAAAAAATGCCCAAATCGTATCGGTTGCATTGAGCTTATCCGTCGGTTTACCCACCACAAACTCTGGAAGTAAATTTTCCCCACCCGCCCAGATGTGGCCGAGCCCTTCTATGGTGATGTACTCCACTTGCGGCGAAGTTTTTGGAGCGCCATAAACCTGGCGGCGCACTCCATTCACGGTTACGTCAATCACCGGGCTACTTGGCAAGCCTAGGGCACTCACCCATTGGGCGATTTGCGTCTCAACCGAGCGCTTTGCAGTGCCTTCCAGGCTTTGCTTTTTAAACGCGAGCCTGGGCACGCCGCCTTCGAGCGGGTTTAACGGATCTTTTGTGCCGGTGATGTAGAGCATGAATAGTTTGCGCGCGGGTTGCAGCGTGTCTGCCCATGAAGCGCTGGCTACCGGGGCAATCGCCGTGACTAGATCAGCAAGCTTATTGCCAACGCGAAATGTCATCGATCCACCGTTTGAAAAACCTGTAACGTACACGCGCTTGGCGTCAATCGAAAACTCTTTTTGCGTGCGCTCAATCACGCTGCGGATGAACGCGACATCATCAATATTGCGCTCGCTGGAATGAAACCGCCCCGAGCCATCGTTCCACGCCGTGCCATTTGTGCGCAAGTTCGGTGCAGCACGCTCGTCCGGGCGCGTCGCCTGCGGGTAGGCGACGATAAACCCTTCGCGATCCGCCTTCGTTGACCAACCGGTTTCGCGCACAGCGTTCGCCGCGGTGTCGCCAAAACCATGCAACATCAGCACCAGCGGCATAGGTTTGGTCTGATCGTATTGCTTTGGTATATGCAGCAAATACAAGCGCTCGATCCCACCTTCGGTAATCGTGCGCGCCTCGTGCCCCAGAGGCGTGGCGGCGCGCACGGGTGGAAAGGTGGAAACCAGAGCCAGTCCAAGCAGTAGGAAAAGTTTGCGCATTTTTGTGTGGTCTTGCATTCGGTCTCCTCGCTCAACGTTTTGCCCTTTGAATCCGAATACCTGCGGCGCAAAACAGGGCATTTTTGAAGATTATCTCCCTGGGAAAACACATGACCGCCACTGCTGCAGCGATGCATGCTTTCGGGCAAAATATCATTAGTTATTAAACCAAATCAAGCTCTAGGAGGAATTCCCCATGAAAATCCGTATCCGCGCACTGGCTGCGATGATCACGCTTGGCGGCGCACTGCCCGCCTTTGCGCAAGAAGTGACGTTAAAGTTTCACCACATTTGGACACCGAACGCAATGGCTTCTGTACGCGTGATTCAACCGTGGTGCGACAAGATTGCCACCGAATCCGCAGGCAAGATGAAGTGCCAAATTTTGCCTTCGATGTCCGGGGGTGGCACGCCGCCGCAGCTCGTAGATCGGGTGAAAGATGGTGTCGACGATTTAGTGATTACCCTTCCTGGCTACACCGCCGGACGTTTCCCCGCAATGGAGGTGTTCGAGCTTCCATTCATGACGCGCACCGCTGAGCCCGCATCGCGCGCGGCATGGGACTATTTACAGAAAAATGCGCTGA
>JANMDS010000262.1:0-42105 GCA_031376405.1 Betaproteobacteria bacterium | reverse complement strand
GATGTGCTTGAGGTTGATGCCGGTGTGGACTACCGCTTGCGTGCGCTCACGAAAGTAGAAACCTTTTACACCCCAATTTCAAACGAAACACAAACTCGCCTCACCGCGATTTTTGAGAAATTGCGCACCGCACAAGATGAGCCGGCTGCGCTCATGATTGAAGGACGCGAAATTCGTGCCCGCCGCGTCGCAGGTGATGTCGCGTGGTTCGACTTTCGTGCACTCTGCGATGGCCCGCGCTCACAGATTGACTACCTTGAGCTCGCGCGGGATTACCACACGATCATTCTGTCTGATATTCCGAAACTCTCACCCGACGACAGTAACGCTGCGCGGCGGTTGACGCTGCTGGTCGATGTGCTGTACGACCATGCAGTAAAACTCATCTGCTCGTGCGCCGTGCCGGCGAATGAGATGTATCAAAAAGGCGCGATGAGCCACGAATTCCCGCGCACGCTTTCACGTCTCGTTGAAATGCAATCGGCAGAATACATGGCGAAACCACACGTCGCAGCGGGCACGCTTTAGAATGCGGGCATGGCCTCCTACATCGAACAAGTTTTAATCCCGGGCGAAGTTGTTGTCCACCAAGGCAAACCTTCGCTTTGGGGCGATTGGCTGCTTTGGCTAATAGGCGTACTCACCATTCCGCTTGTCATTGGCGTGGGCATACTTATCTACGCCTACATCCGTATGAAAAGTACCGAGCTTGCGATTACTAATAAGCGGATCATCGCTAAGTTTGGCTTTATCAAGCGTAGCACCACCGAGATTCAGTTAAATAAGGTGGAGAGCATACAAGTGGAGCAGGGCGTGGTCGGACGCATGCTGGATTACGGCACGCTAACGGTGACCGGCACAGGTGCGAGTTTCGCGCCTATTCCCAATATCGCCGATCCACTTCTGTTTCGCAAAAAATTTGTGGAAGCCGCGGATCAATCGCGGTAAGCGCGCGATGCGGGCGCAACACTGAGTCAATCCGGTTTGAGCGAATACCTGCGGCGCAAATTGGGGTATTTTCAGCAGTTATCTTCTCGAAAAGTGAGCGTTTCCCACTGCAATTCGTGTTTCGTTTTTTCATAAAAAAATGAAATGTGTATGCTTCTAGCCATCACGCGCTATTTATGGCAAATTTGCGCTACATTAGAAAAAGTCACGATGAAAATTATCAGGAGCCAACCCATGTTTTTCAGATCAATCGCCGCATGCGTCGCGAGTGTTGTAGCGGGCAGCGTGTTTGCGCAAACACCACCTTCCCCGCCACCGCCCCATTTGGCGCGCAACTTAGCGGCTCAGTGCGCCAATTGCCACGGCACAGATGGCAAAAATGATCAAGCTATTCCAGCGCTAGCCGGCCGCCCCGCCGCCACAATCATCGAGCAGATGAATGCATTTAAATCGGGCGTGCGCTCAGGCCCCGCCGCTACGATCATGCACCAGATCGCCAAGGGCTATTCCGATCAACAAATCGCGCTGATGGCCGATTGGTTTGCCGCACAAAAATAATTGAGGAAACGACCATGACCATTCAACGAAGAGACTTTCTCAAAGCGGCTGGTGCGGCAGGCACAGTGAGCGCGCTCGGGGCTTGCGCAACCAACGTGATCGAAGCACCTCAATCCGCTCCGGCTGTAATCGGTGTGGCTAAGCCGAAAGTAGTGGTTGTTGGCGGGGGCTTCGGCGGTGCAACGGCGGCGAAATATGCGGCGAAGTGGGGCGCAGGGAAGATTGATGTCACCCTAGTCGAGCGCAGTGATGCGTTCATTTCCTGCCCGCTTTCTAATCTGGTGATCGGTGGATCAAAGCAATTGGCCGAGATTGCTGTTGGCTACGGCGGGCTCGCAAAATATGGCGTAAAGCAAGTAAAAGGCGAAGCGAAAAGCATTAACCCTGGGCGGGGCTTATTGATGATGGCCGATGGCACATCAATCCCTTACGACCGGCTAATCCTCTCGCCCGGCGTTGACTTTATGTACGGCGAATTGCCTGGCTTGAATAACGCCGCCGCACAAGAAAAAATCCTGCATGCTTGGAAGGCAGGCGCACAAACGGTGGCGTTGCGTAGGCAACTCGAAGCCATGCCCGATGGCGGCGTGTTCGCAATGCACATCCCGAAAGCACCCTATCGCTGTCCGCCTGGCCCGTACGAGCGTGCATGCCAAGTGGCGTGGTATTTCAAAAATTTCAAACCGAAAAGCAAAATCATCGTGCTCGATGGCAATGAAGATATCGTTTCGAAAAAGGGCTTGTTTACCAAAGCCTGGAACGAAACCTACAAAGGGTTTGTTGAATACCGCAACAATCAAACACTACTCGATGTTGATGTCGCCACGCTCACTGCGAAACTCGAATTTGGCGATCAAAAAGCGGACGTGTTAAATGTACTCCCACCAATGCGCGCTGGTGATATTGCCCGCTCGTTCGGCATGGCCAATGCCAATGGCCGCTGGTGTCAGGTAGATTTCTTGACTTACGAATCGAGCTCCATTGCCAACATCCACATCATCGGCGACGCGATACAAATAGCGCCCGGGATGCCGAAGTCTGGTCATATGGCGAACCAACACGCCAAGGTGTGTGCGGCGGCCGTGGTGGAGCTTTTAACGAAGGGGCAAGTAAACCCAACGCCAATGGTGGCAAATACTTGCTACAGCTTCATTGACGACAAAAACGTAGTTCACGTCGCCAGCGTTCATGAGTACGACGCAAAGGATAAAACCATGAAAACCGTCGCAGGTTCAGGCGGACTTTCGAGCGAGGGTAATGTTTTGGAAGGTGTGTATGCGAATGCGTGGGCGCAAACGATTTGGGCCGATATGCTCACTTGAGCAATCAAAACATACCTATGAAAAACGCCGGTGAAACCGGCGTTTTTCAGTTACCCGCATGCTTAAAAAAAGCATGTTTTCTGGAAGATAAATCGTTAAAGGTGTCAAATTTACGCCGCAGCTTTTAAGGCATTTTGCTCGTCATAACGGCCTCGATATCAACCCATCTCGGCAACGGCGTCACCGCACCGATGCCTTGTGTACTGAGCGCTGCAGCAATGCTTGCAACGCGCGCTGCTTGCGGGTAGGTGTCACCCGCGCACAACCGTGCAAGCATCGCGCCGGCGAAGCAATCCCCAGCTCCGGTTGCATCAACGGGCGTCACCGCGTGCGGGACGATTTCATGCAACCCATCGCCCAGCGAGAGGAGCGCGCCCCGGGCGCCTAACTTCACCACCACGGCCTTCGCGCCCTGATCATGTCCCCAGCGCACAATGGCGCGTGGCTCGGAAAGCCCGGTGAGCGCAGTCATCTCGTCAATGCTGGGTAGAAATAAGTCGCAACCTTCCAGCGCGGCTTTCGCTAAAGCCAGTGCACGCGGGGCGGGGCAAAGTGTGGGGCGAAAATTCAAATCGTAGCTGCGTTGGGTGTGGTTTGCGTTGGCCACGGCAATGGCCTCCAACACCGTATCCGCCGCGCTCGGGCTAATCGCCAGCGAAATACCGGAGCAGTGCAGCCACTTCGCGCTCGCGATCATCGCCAGTGGTAGGCTCTGCGATGTCATGAGGCTCGCGGCGCTACCTTTACGTCGGTAGGTAAATCGGTGCCCATGCGTATTGTGGCTCACGAAGTAAATGCCGGTTTCGCCATGTGGCACGCACGTGGCCTCCGCGAGCGAAACGCATTCTTCCTGCCACATGGCTATGAGCGCATCACCAAACACGTCGCCACCAACATGCGTAAGATAGGCCGTGCGTGCGCCGAGCCGAGCGGCGGCGATTATCGCGTTGGAGGTGTCTCCTCCTGTGCCTAAGCGGAAACGTGCATCTGGCTGTTGATTGAATTCAACCATTGCTTCACCGATGCCGATGATGTCGATCGTTTTGGGTTGTGTGGCCATGTTTAAGGGGTAAACCTGCGGCGCAAAAACGCACTCTCTAGCG
Organism: Betaproteobacteria bacterium; assembly: GCA_031376405.1. Lineage (GTDB taxonomy): Bacteria > Pseudomonadota > Gammaproteobacteria > Burkholderiales > Casimicrobiaceae > JANMDS01. Next base: position 38,174 of record JANMDS010000262.1, on the reverse strand, counting down.
CATTATCTTCCGAAATATTGCTTCAGATTTATGATTGATGTTATCATATTATGAATGATTGATATCACTCAAAATCGCCCAAAGCGCCTCCACGCCCACATCGTTGACGAGCTTGGCGCACGTATTGTCCGTGGGGACTATGCGCCCGAAAGTCTGTTGCCGATCGAGGAGGCGCTTGTATCTGAGCTAGGCGTGAGCCGCACCGTAGTACGAGAAGCAATTAAGGTGCTCGCCCAAAAAAATTTAATTCGAGTGCGTACGCGTATCGGCACGAGTGTGTGCCCGCAGGCCGAGTGGAACCACCTAGATCCTGATATTTTGCGGTGGCGATTTGCAAGCGAATTCGATCCGCAGTTGGTGCGCGATGTCATTGATTTGCGCCGAATCATTGAGCCGGCGGCAGCCGAAATCGCAGCCCAGCGTGCCTCGAAAGCGGCGCTAAAAACCATTACCGGGGCGTTTCGTGAAATGACGGAAACGGCAGATTTAGACACCCACATTAACGCGGATTTACGCTTTCATCTAGCAATTCTCGATGCTTCGGGCAATGAGCTTTTGCGTGGGCTACGGCATAGCATAGAAGGTGCGCTACGCTTTGCCATTCAATTTACTACGCCTTCAAAAGAACAGGGCCGTACCTCGCAAGACTGGCACGCGCAAGTGCACGATGCCATCGTCGCAAAAAAACCGGTAGAAGCGCGCGCAGCGATGAGCTTAATTGTGGAGAGCTGGGCTGCGGAGAGTTTGCAAATCGTAGCGCTCAATGCTAAGCGCCGCAAAAAAGTATCAACATGAAAATTACCGAAATTGAAACGATTCGCTTAGGCGAATTTTCTAATGTACTGTGGGTGCGGGTTCATACCGATCAAGGTGTTATCGGTTTAGGCGAAACGTTTTATGGGGCAGGCGCAGTGGAAGCGCATATTCACGAAACACTCGCTCAGCGCGTTCTCGGCAAAAATCCGCTGCACATTGAGGCGCTCAATAAGGAGCTGGTTAACTTACCAATGGCCCAATCGTCTACCGGCGTGGAATACCGCGCGGCCTCAGCGATTGACATTGCGCTCTGGGATGTATTCGGGAAAGTGTGCAATCAGCCTGTGCACCAGATGCTGGGCGGCCTGTGCCGAGAAAAATTGCGCGTGTATAACACGTGCGCGGGCACGCGTTACGTACGCTCCGCTAACATTCGCCCGGTTTCGAACTGGAGCTTGGGCGATGAAGCCTCGCCGTACGAAGATTTAGATGGCTTCATGAATCGGGCTGATGTGCTTGCGGAAGACTTGTTAAGCCAAGGCATCAACGCGATGAAAATTTGGCCGTTTGACCCAGCAGCAATCGAAAACAACGGTCTCTACATTTCTGCTGCACAAATGAAAAAAGCCATTGAGCCCTTCGAGAAAATCCGTAAAGCGGTGGGCGACAAAATGGACATCATGGTGGAGTTTCATTCGCTATGGAATTTGCCTGCTGCCAAACAAATCGCGAAAGCGTTGGAGCCCTACGCGCCCATGTGGTACGAAGACCCAATACGGATGAATTCGCCACAAGCGCTCGCGGAATACGCCCGCTCAACGAGCGTCTGGGTGTGCGCCAGCGAAACGCTCGGCTCGCGCTGGCCTTATAAAGATTTTCTGGATCGGGATGCGCTGCACGTTGCCATGGTGGATTTGTGTTGGTCCGGCGGGCTTACCGAAGGGCGCAAGATTGCCGCGCTTGCTGAAACGTGGCATCGCCCGTTTGCCCCGCACGATTGCATTGGCCCGGTGGGTTTCATTGCGGCGGTACACATGTCTTTTTCGCAGCCGAACACGCTAATTCAAGAGTCCGTGCGGGCGTTTTATCGGGGTTGGTACAACGAGCTTGTAACCGTTGTGCCCCGCATTGAAAATGGATTTGTGTACCCAATGGAAGGCGTGGGCTTAGGCGTGGAGTTACGCGAGGAAATTTATAAACGCAGTGATTTAACCGTGCGCCGCACGAAGGCTTAAAAAATGTCTACTCAGCTATTTAGTTTGATTGGAAAAACCGCTCTCATCACGGGCTCCTCGCGTGGCTTAGGTTTTGCAATTGCCCGAGGTTACGCCGCCGCGGGCGCGCGGGTGATTTTGAATGGCACGGATACTGCCCGATTGGCCGATGCGGCGAATACACTGCGCGGCGAAAGTTTCACGGTACTTGAGTCGGCCTTCAATGTGGCAAACGAAGGTGAAGTGGTCACTGCGTTTAAGGTGCTCGATCAAGAAAATATAAACGTGGACATTGTGGTGAACAACGCAGGAATCCAATTTCGCAAGCCCATCGTTGAGTTGGCGCTTGCGGATTGGCAGCGGGTGATCGATACGAATTTAACGAGTGCTTTTTTGGTTTCGCGGGAAGCGGCCGCTCGCATGATCGCGCGCGGGTCTGGTGGTAAGTTTGTAAACATCGGTTCGCTCATGAGCGCCGCTGGGCGGGCCACCGTTGCGCCTTACACCGCTGCAAAAGGTGGCATCAAAATGCTGACGCACACCATGGTTGCTGAGTGGGCCGTCCACAACATTCAGGCTAACGCGATTGGCCCTGGCTACATGGCCACCGAGATGAATCAGGCGTTAATCGATAACCCAACTTTTGATGCATGGGTGAAGCAACGCACGCCAGCTAGGCGCTGGGGCCAGCCCGAAGAGTTAGTGGGCGCGGCAATATTCTTAGCATCAAGCGCATCAAATTTTGTGCAAGGCCAAATGATTTATGTGGACGGCGGGATACTGGCCGTCTTGTAAAAAACTGAGTTGATGTTTTTTCAAATAAGGAGTGTTGAAATGAAGTTGAATATGAATACATCTTTGGTTTCTAAACTGTGTGCAGTAGCGCTGTTATTGGGCGCAACGCAGGCGATGGCGCAAGTACGCGCCAAAATTGGTCACGCGATGCCGGAGAGTCATCCGCAGGCGGCGGCGATGAACAAATTCACCGAGCTCGCCTCAACCTACACGGGTGGCAACGTGAAAGTGCAAGCTTTTCATGGCGCGGTGCTGGGCAGCGATGAGAAGCAATTGCAAGCCGTACAAGCCGGTACGCAAGAGCTCTATATCGGCACGCTCGCTCCGCTTTCTACGCGCGTGAAGGAAGTGCAAGTATGGGACCTGCCTTTTATGTTCCAAAACGAAAAAGAAGTCTACGCGGTGCTTGATGGTGCATCATCGAAGAAGATTTTTTCAAGTATTGAAGCCTCTGGTTTGGTCGGACTCACCTGGACGGGCATGGGCTTTCGTAACCTTTCTAACAGCAAGCGCTCGGTAAATAGGATTGAAGATATTACAGGTTTAAAAGTGCGCGTGATGGCGAACCCTGTGGCGCTTGAAACGTGGAAAACAATAGGCGCGAACGCAGTGCCCATGGCGTTTTCAGAAGTGTTTCCCGCGCTCGAAACCAAAGCGCTTGATGGCCAAGAAAACCCGCTTGTGCACATGTATTCCAATAAGATGCAAGAAGTGCAGAAATTCATCTCCGTTACTAATCACGTCTACACTCCCGTGGCGATCGTTGCATCTAAAAAGTTCTGGGATACGCTTTCCGCGTCCGACAAAGCGGGTGTGCAAAAAGCAGCGGTAGAAGCCGGCTTGCTCCAGCGTAAATTGCTTGAAGAGGGCGACGTGGATGTAGTGAAGAAATTTGCCGCTGCAGGCGTTACGGTGAACAACGTTTCTGCGAGCGAACTGGCACGAATTCAAGAGCGCGTAAAGCCAGTGATCGCTAAGTTCGCACCGATCATTGGTGAAGATTTCGTAAATGGCTTCCTAGCTGAAATCTCCAAAGCACGGGGTAAGTAAGGACAGAGTGGTTTAATCATCGAGGGTGCGGCAGATGGCTTCAATTCAACTTGCAATTAATGGTTTCTATCGCGCTCTCGAAGTGTTGATGGTGATGTGCCTTGTGGTAATGTTAGTGATGGTGTTTGGCAATGTGGTGTTACGCATTGGTTTTAATACTGGGATTGATCTATCAGAAGAAATTCCACGGTTTGCATTCGTGTGGATGACCTTTCTCGGCGCGATTGTGGGTATGCGCAAGCGTGCCCACTTAGGCGTTGACATGCTCGTGCAGCTGCTGCCCACCTTTGGGCGAAGAGTGTGTTGGGGTTTAAGCCAGCTCATCATGCTCATTTGCTGTGCCTACATTTTTTATGGCACCTATTTGCAGCATGACATTATTCGTGGCAACGCCTCTCCCGTTGCGCAACTAAGCATGCTCTGGGTGTTTGGAGTAAGTTACTTAACTGGTGCGGCGATTGGGCTTATTTGCCTAGGCAATTTAGTCCGGCTTGCCACAGGCCGGGTGGCCGATAGCGAGCTTTGCGATGTAATCGAAGAGGGGATGTCAGAAATAGAGCCTACTGCGCCCGCAGGAGCCCGAGCATGACCATTTTCGTTTTTATTGGTTCGTTGCTTGGCCTCATGGCGCTCGGCATGCCGGTGGCGTTTGCATTGATTGGTTGTGGTCTTGCGATGATGTGGCACTTAGGCATCAGCGACCCGCAAATAGTGATTCAAAACATGTGGGATGGCGCGAATAGTTTTCCATTGCTCGCCGTACCCTTTTTTATGCTCGCCGGCGAATTCATGAACGCCGGCGGGATGACACGCCGCATCATCACGATGGCGATGGCCTGGATCGGACATATTCGCGGCGGGCTCGGCTACGTGGCGGTGTTAGCAGCGATCATCATGGCTTCATTGTCCGGGAGCGCGGTCGCTGATACGGCGGCGCTCGCCTCGGTGCTCGTGCCGATGATGCGCAATGCAGGCTATGACGTGAACCGCTCGTGTGGCCTCATTGCGTGTGGCGGCATTATTGCGCCAGTGATTCCGCCTTCTATCGGCATGATTTTGTATGGCGTGGCAGGCGGTGTCTCAATTACCAAACTCTTCATCGCTGGCATCGTCCCGGGGATTTTGATGGGCATTGCGATCATGATTGCATGGCGGTGGTCGATAAAACGGGACAACGTACAGCCGGAAAAAAAACGATCCATGCAAGATCGGATGACCGAAACCCGCAATGCCGCCTGGGCGCTCACGTTACCGCTCGTAATTATCGGTGGACTCAAGTTTGGCGTATTCACGCCGACTGAGGCAGCCGTCATTGCAGCGGTGTATTCGCTCTTCGTGGGAACGTGCATCTATAGGGAGATTAAGCTCTCCCAGTTATTTGATTTGTTCTTGCGGGCTGCCCAAACCACGGCTGTGATTATGTTTTTAGTAGCAGCGGCGGGGGTATCGTCGTGGCTCATCACCACAGCTAGTATTCCCCAGCAGTTGGCCGACTTGGTGCGCCCGCTTATGGATAACAAAATGTTGCTCACCTTCGCACTGATGCTGTTGGTGTTGATCGTGGGGACTGCACTCGATTTCTCACCCACCGTGCTCATCATGACGCCGGTGCTCATGCCAGTGTTAAAGCAGGCAGGCATTGATCCGGTTTACTTCGGTGTGCTGTTCATTATGAATAACGCGATCGGGTTAGTCACCCCGCCCGTCGGCACAGTGCTAAACGTGGTGTGTGGCATTGCCCGTATTCCTATGAGCGGGGCGATAAAAGGCGTGATGCCTTTCATGATTGCCCAAACGATCGTGATGTTTCTGCTCGTATTATTTCCGCAAATCGTGATGTGGCCGTTACAGTGGATGACGAAATAAAAAAATGGGGAAACCTGCGGCGTAAAAAGGGCATGTTTCAAGGTTTATCTCCTTTAAATGTGCCTGTTTTTTTAGGTGAGGCCACCGCCCCTACGATTTTTCGGCGAGTAAGGGAAGTTTAAATTTTCGTGCAAGTGAGTCTAAACCGTCGCGTGTCGCCTTGCTTAGTTCAATCCCGGCTGCCGCTGAGGCGGCTAGCCGCCGCGCCGCGTTGTCGCCTGGCAATCTTACCGGCTTAGCCGGATCAATCGGAGGATTGCTTCTACAGGCATCGGCAAAAAACTGCGTCTGGTCGGCGAAGGCTTCATCGCCTGCAAAAAAGGCAGGATCAATCACCTGCAAAAAAACGCTCCCACCCCAACGTGTTGGCCCATCTTTGCGACCATGCCCTGAAAGCCCTTGCGAGAGTGCTTCAATCATCAGTGCCTGACCGAAGCCCTTATGTCCGTATTCTTGCCCACCGACCAATTGCAGCGAGCCGCGCGGCGTGCTGTGTTCGAGCACGCGCGGATCACGCGTAGGTCGGCCTTGTGCGTCGAGCAGCCACGGCTCGGCGAAGTGCTCATTCGCGGCTACTTTTTGCCGCGTCATCGATGTGGTGGTGATGGAGGCGCAGCTATCTATGAGAACAGAATTGGGTGTGCCGGGGTACGCGAACGCAAATGGGTTCGGCGTGAACAGCGCTTCTTTACCGCCATAAGGTGCCACGCGCTTACCGGATGGGTCTGAGTTCGCAATCGTAGCGATGTAACCTTTGTCCGCCGCTTGCTTTGCCAGTGCGGCTAAGCAACCAATATGGTGGGCTTTGCGAATGGCGATGCTCACTACGCCATGTTGCTTGATACACGCGATCGCCGTATCAATGGCCAAGTTCACCAGCCACAAACCGGGCAGATAATCGCCATCCCACACTGCCGTTGCGCCCGTGTCTTTCACAATGTGTGGGCTGCCTTGTGCCCGCATGCCACCTCTTTCGATTTCTGCAACGTAGAGCCCGAGCATCGCCAGTCCGTGGGTGCTTCGGCCTATGCCGTCGGTGTGTACGAGTAGGCGTGCGGTGGTCGCAGCCTTCTCCGCATCCATCCCTACGCCCAGCAATATTTCAGCGGCAAACGCAGTGAGTGCGTTTGCGGTGAACGCCATTTACTTAGTGCCTTCGAGATTAGCGCCAGCGCGTTTAATCACATCATCCCAGCGGGTTTTCTCTTTGTTCAAAAAGTCTGTAATTTCATCGGCGGTGGAGGGGATGACTTCCAGCCCCGCTTCATTTAAGCGTGATTTCACCTCCGGCAACTGCATTACGCGCAGCAACTCGGCATTGAGCTTTGCAACCGCTGTTTTCGGCATAGTTGCTGCAACGGTTACGCCTTGGTACGTGCCCGATTCGAAGTTCGCAACGCCTTGCTCGGCTATCGTGCCAACGTTCGGGAGAGCCGACACCCGTGTGCGTTTGGAAACACCGAGGGCTTTGAGTCGATTACCGTTCACATGTGGCAAGGTTGCCAGCATGCCATTGAGCACCAAATCGGTTGTGCCAGCTACGGTATCGGCCATGGCTTGCGCACCGCCTTTATAGGGTACGTGCTGCCACTTCATGCCTGTTGCCAACGCAATCTCAACCACCCCTAAATGATTGGGCGAGCCCGAGCCTGCAGAAGCTACGTTGATAGGTTTTTTTTGCGAAAGCTCCACTAATTCTTTCAAGTTACTCGCGGCGACATTGGGGTGAGCTGCCAACAAATGCGGCGAGTAACCAAGCATCGCAACGCCTTGCAGATCGGTCAACTTATAGGCTAAATCTTTCACCAAAATCGCGCTGATTGCGAGGGAGCCTAAATCGGAGAGCAAGATCGTGTGCTGATCGGTGGATTGCGCGACGTATGCCGCGCCTACGTTCCCCGCGTTCCCCGCGCGGTTCTCAACAACGACCGACACCTTCAACGCCTCCGAGAGCGGTTTGCTGATGACCCGCGCAATCATATCGGAGGAGCCACCCGGCGCGAAGGGCACCACAATTTTTAGAGGCTGCGAGGGCCAACTCGCTTGGCCCAAAGCAATGGCACCGGTGGCGGAAAATGCAGTAGCCACGGCGCAGGTGAAAAAACGGCGCAAGCCAGTGTAGTGTTTCATGTAAATCTCCTTGTTTGCTTAGTGCTTATCATCTGATATTACGATGTACCGTGTAGGAGGTCAAACAGGCAAATCCCTACGGCGCAAAAAACGATCCTGGAAATACCGCGCATATTGCGCGTTAATCAACTCAAAAAATTAGATTTATGCAGACAGTTCACGCATGACCTTAATCAAATCTGCCTTGCCCTCAAAGCCGATGCCAGGTAAATCGGGCATGGTGATGAAACTGTTTTCTACCTTCACGCCGTCTGGGAAACCGCCGAAAGGTTGAAACAAATCGGGGTAACTTTCGTTGCCGCCTAAGCCCAGACCTGCTGCGATATTGAGAGACATTTGATGTCCGCCGTGGGGTACGCAGCGACTGGCTGACCAGCCGTGTTGCTTGAGCATGTCGAGCGTGCGTAAATATTCCACCAAACCGTAGCTCAGTGCACAGTCAAACTGTAGATAATCGCGGTCGGCGCGCATCCCGCCATAGCGAACGAGATTGCGGGCATCTTGCATCGAGAATAAATTTTCGCCCGTGGCCATCGGGTTTTTATAGTAGTTGCGCAATGCCGCTTGCAACTCATAGTCGAGCGGATCGCCCGCTTCTTCATACCAAAACAGATCGTATTGCGACAACGCTTTCGCATATTGAATCGCGGTGTCCAAATCAAAGCGGCCATTGGCATCTACGCATAGTTTTTGACCGTCGCCCAATACGCTCAAAATAGAATCGATCCGGCGCAGATCTTCATCGAGAGTTGCCCCCCCGATTTTCTTCTTAACCACGCTGTACCCACGATCGAGATAGCTACGCATCTCATCTTTTAGTTTGCCGTGATCCTGCCCGGGATAGTAATAGCCGCCCGCTGCATACACAAAAACTTGGCGGTTTGGCTTGCCATCGCCATAGCGGTCTGCGAGCAATTGGAATAATGGCTTATTCTCAATTTTGGCCACCGCATCCCACACCGCCATGTCAATCGTGCCGATCGCCACAGAACGTTCGCCATGCCCCCCGGGCTTTTCATTGGTGAAGAGCGTGTTCCAAATTTTGTGCGGATCAAGATTAGTCCCAGCATCATTCATAAGCGATTGTGGGTCTGCCTCGGAGACGCGGGGGATGAAACGCTCACGCATGAGCTTACCTTGGCCATAGCGCCCGTTAGAATTAAAGCCGTAGCCCACTACGGGTTTGCCGTCGCGGATTACATCTGTTATCACTGCAACGAGACTTAGCGTCATCTTGCTGAAATCGATGTAGGCATTGCGGATGGGTGAGCTAATAGGGAGGGTTTTTTCGCGAATTTCTACAATTTTCATGAGCGTTTTGTCGTTTGGGAGGCATGAGACCGTATCGTACCCACACAGACTCTTTTTTGCCAATACTTCATTTTTTGCAAGTTATGCTTTGAAAGCACCGCGCTATGAGAACACTTAACTTATCGTGGCTAGAGGATTTTTTAGTTCTCGCCACGACTGGAAATTTCTCCCGCGCTGCGGAAGCGCGGTACATGACGCAGCCTGCTTTCAGTCGCCGAATTCGTGCGTTAGAAGCGTGGATTGGGAGCGAACTATTTGATCGTTCCGGGCAGCCAGCCACCCTTACCGAGACAGGGGCTTGGTTTGTGGGCATCGCGCAGGAAATGCTTGCTCGTGCCGAGCGAATCCCCACTGATGCAAAAGTGGTTTTCGATGCCCACGCTTCGGCATTGCGTATCGCCTCCACCCACGCGCTGTCGCTTACGTTTCTGCCCCAGTGGTTGCGTGGCATGGAAGAGAAGCTTTCAAACAGCCCAATGAGTTTGGTCTCTGACGTGTTGCCCCGTTGTGAAGCGCTGTTGACAAAGGGGCACGTGCAATTTGTGCTGTGCCACAGCCACCCCGCTGTTTCCACCATGCTCACAGAGCAATCCTATCCGTTTCGACTCATCGGCGCTGATCGCTTGATCCCCGTTACGATCGCTGGCAAAAACGGAAAACCAAAACACTCGGTTAACGCCTCGAAAAGCACGGTAAGCTTGCTGAGTTACAGCCCAGAATCTGGCATCGCGCGTATTTTGGAAGCGGTGCGAGGCGCAGAGATCGAAGCGCTTTCGCTCAAAAGTGTGGTCCGCGCACAAAGCGCGTCGGTGCTTCGATCCATGGTGCTGGAGGGTCGTGGGATGGCGTGGTTGCCAAACTCCATCATCGCTGAAGATTTGGCGCGGGGCGAAATGGTCTATGCCGCCGACGCGCGTTGGATCATTGATCTCGACATCAGTTTGTTTAGAGACAAATCTGCTTTGAGCACAGCGGGCGAAGATTTTTGGGCTAACGTGCGCACGCGCAAGAAAACGCACGCATTGTGATTCTCTACATTTACCTGCGGCGTAATATCAGGTCTTTTTTCGATTTATCGCAAAAATAACGCCGCCGATCATGCACAGTACACCAGTTAATACTACGGTTTTTGGGGCACCCATCGCTTCGATGAGTGCCCCAGCAGAAAAGGCGGCAGCGGGCGATAAACCCGTGACTGCCCACGAGTAAAACCCCATGACGCGCGCTCGAACATTCGCTTGTACGTGTAGCTGAATCATTGTGTTAATTGAGGAGAACGTGAGGATCATGCCCATGCCCACACCGATCATAAGCAGCGGGGCGAGCGAGAGTGAGCGCGTGAGGCCAAGCAGCACGTACGCGGCACCGCCAGTGATCGATGCAAAGATAATAAGTTGGGGCAAACCGCGCCCCTTGCGCGTGGCTAGATAGATTGTTGACGTAAGTGCACCGATGCCCATACAACTCATCATCGCGCCGAGGGTTTGAGCGTCGCCTTTCAACACATCTTTGGCGAACACCGGCAACACGGTGGAATAGTTGCCAAGCGAAAAACTCACAATGCTCACCGTAATGAGCCCTAGCCGCACGAACGGATCGCCAAACGAGGCGCGCGCACCTTCGCGAAAGCTCGCCCACACTTTGGGGCGTTCGGTTTGCTTGGCGACTTCGCCCCAGCTCGCTCGCAGAAGCTGCGAAATTACGCCCAGAAACGAGATTGCATTCAGCGCAAAACACGCCGCTTCCCCTACCCACGCAATGAGCGCGCCGCCAATGGCTGGTCCCAACACGCGGCCCAGATTAAGCGCGGCGGCGTTCAATGCAATGGCATTGGGTAGGAGTGTTTTGTCTTTGAGCATTTCAGAAAAACTCGCCCAGCGGATAGGCATTTCCACGCCCGAGCAAAGCCCGATGAGCGTGGCCAACACCATTAAATGCCACACTTCAATTTTGCCGAAATACGCCAACACTGCGAGTACGGTGACCGGCACCATTTGCGTGATGTAAAGTGCAATGAGCAGTTTGCGCTTGTTCACATAATCGCCCAGCACGCCTGCAAACGGCGGCAAAATCATTTGCCCGATACTGCCGCAAAACGCCACGGTGCCAACGACCAACGCCGATCCAGAAATGGTGTAAGCCAGCCACGGCAGAGCAATAGCCTGCATCCAGGTACCCAGCACGGACACCAACTGCCCGATGTAGTAACGGCGGAATTCGGTTTCGCGTAAGGGCGCGAAGGAGGCGGGAAGTTGCATGAGCTTCGTTTATACCTTCACCTGCGGGAACGCCCGATCACTGTACTGGAAAACCCGTGTACGGAGCGGGTTTACATCGCGCTTAAATAATGGTGGCAAATCTAACGCCACTTCAACGGAGTCCTTATGCAAAATGATCGACGGAAGTTTTTGTCAACAACAGGCGCACTCGTAGCCGCGAGTGCGGGCGCGGGCGTATGGGCCGCGATGGGGCCGAACGATAAGTTTGATTTGATCATCAAGGGTGGCGAGGTGCTCGATCCTAGCCAGAGCTTGCGCGGCAAACGGGACATCGGCATCCGCTACGGCGTAATTGAAGCGGTGGCTTCGGATATCCCAGCCGAGCGTGGTTTGCGCGTGTTAAACGCAACTGGCAAGCTCATCGTTCCTGGCTTGATTGATCTGCACGCCCACACCTTTGCCTACGGCTCGGCCATTGGCATCCCTGCGGATGAGTTGGTGCAGTTCCAAGGCACTACAACGGTCGTGTCCGCTGGCGACGCGGGCGCCAATAATTTTGCCGCGCTGCGCCGGTTTGTAATTCCCTCGGCGCGCACCCGCACCTTCGCATTCATTCATATTGCCATTAACGGTCTTTCCGGCTTCCCCGTGCCAGAATTATTTAATGTGGACTACGCGCAAGTTGACGCTGCGGCGAAAGCGGTAGCCGAAAATTCGGATGTCGTGCTCGGCATCAAAATTCGCATGTCGGAAAACGTCATTGCTCGCCACGGATTAGAGCCGCTCAAGCGCGCGATGGCTGCGTGCGATAAAGCAGGCAATGGCGCAAAGCTCATGGTGCATATAGGCGGAGTTGAAACGGCTGAGCTCATGAGCGAAATATTGAACATGATGCGCGCGGGAGATATTCTCACCCATTGCTATTCCGGCGCGCCGAACAACGCGGGGAAATTTACCAACATCGTGCAAGATGGAAAACTCTTACCCGCTGCACTCTCCGCCAAACAGCGCGGGATTATGTTTGACGTAGGGCATGGTGGGGGCAGTTTTGACTACACCGTAGCCGAGGCGGCCATCGCCCAAGGCGCGGGGCCTGACACAATCTCATCAGACGTACACGTATTTTCCGCCAACACGCCGGGTATCCCTTACTTAACGTGGGTGATGAGCAAGTTTTTGAATATGGGCTACACCATGGAGCAAGTGGTGGCGATGGCAACGATCAATCCCGCGCGCGTTATCAATCGCGTAAAAGGATTGGGCACGCTGCAAATCGGCGCACCGGGAGACGCGACCTTACTCGAAGTCGTCGAAGGCCCCGTAGAGTTTGTAGATACCCGCAACAACAAACGTACCGGAAAAATCCACCTCAAGCCTGCACACACGGTTGCAGGCGGCGTGCCGTTCGGAAGACCTTACAACGCGCCGTTCGCCGTGCGTTAATTTGAAGAAAAACCTGCGGCGCAAAAACGGCATTTTCTGAGAGATATCTCCTGAAAAATGCTGTTTTTGCGCCGCAGAGACCTCTGCACAACTGAATGTCTCACTTCAGTGACCCGATACCCGTCATCCCGGCGCAGGCCGAGATTCAGTTTTCTTCCGTAAAAACAAGCGCTTAAATTTTGCGCATACGAACGTAATTGGACCCCGGCCTTCGCCGGGGCGACGGAACTTCAGTTGTGCAGAGGTCTCCCGCAGGTATTTTGGGGAAACTAATGCAAACGCCCCGCGTGTCCGTTTCGTGTCATACTTTAATTTCCACCGCTCGTTTGACGGAGTTTTCAATGAAACATCTCCTCGTTGCCTTTGCTGCTCTGCTCGGTTTTTGTAGCCTTGCGCAGGCACAAACAAGTATTCAACCGCGCAAACATCCTACGCACTTGCAATTTCGAATCGTGCAAGGCAACGAAGTGCTCGCAGCGCCTTACGTCATGCTCGAGCAAAATATTCCCGCAGCTTTAGAAATCGAAGGCGTATTTCGCTTGGAGGTGCGCGCCAGCAGCGATGACGAGAACGCCGATGTTCGCATCGCGATTTATCTAGTTCGGCCTACCGAACTTATCCAAATTGGCACGCCGCGCATCGTCGGCAAGCTCGATGAGACGATGAGCATTTCGTTTAGTGAGAACAACGTGGTGCCGATTACGATTGAAGTACTCGCAAGCAAGCGCGGACGACACGAACTCGCGAAGTAGCCGGCTGTTTTTTACGGTGTGATTTAGGCGCTGAAAACAGCAAAAATCAGGAGATAATTCCTGAGAACTGCCTTTTTTGCGCCGCAGGTTTTAGCGGTTCTTATGCACTCGGCACATACCGCTCGCGCAATGCGGATAACCCAAACGTCTCCAGCGTAGCCTCCAGGCGAGCTTGCACTTTGGCACGCGGCAGATTTTTATTTTCTGCCAATATAAGTTCGTTTTTCATGGAATGTTCCCAGCCCACCAATTCCGTAACCGTTACGCTGTAGCCGTGGGCTTCAAGCTGCAAGCTGCGCAATACGTTCGTTAAATGCGCGCCAAATTCGCGAGCGCGAATGGGGTGTTTCCAGAGCTCGGCTACTTCTGATTTTGCAGATGTTTTGTCCGTGCGCCAGCGCGCCGCTAGCTCGGCTTGGCAGCACGGTACGAGTACGATGAACTGTGCTTTTTTTTCTAACGCAAACGTAATCGCATCGTCGGTTGCGGTGTCGCAGGCGTGCAGCGCGGTGACGATATCAATAGGCACGTCGAGCATGCTCTCGTTTATTGCCTTCGCAACGCTCATTTCTAAAAAACTCATGTGCTCGAACGCGAGTTTGGATGCGAGATCGCGGGTTTTGGCGATGAGTTCGCTGCGGGTTTCGATGGCAAAAAGGTGGTGTGGTGCGGTGAGTGTTTTCAACACCAAATCGTAGAGGATAAATCCCAAATAGGATTTGCCCGCACCATGATCCACCACGTTCACCGCGCCGCGCGCTTCGACAGCGCGTGCCACCAGGGGCTCGATAAATTGGATGAGGTGATACACCTGCTTGAGCTTGCGGCGTGAGTCTTGATTGAGCTTGCCATCGATGGTCAAGATATGCAGCGCTTTGAGCAGTTCTACCGATTGCCCGGGTTTAATACCCGGCGGTGGTTGCGGTTTTTTCTTCATACCTGCGGCGTAAAAACGGCATCTTTTGGGGAATATCTCCCCAAAAAGGGCGCACTTTTTTCACCTAAATCCCAATACAAACCGGCCATGATGCGCAAGCCTTCGCGCGCCACTGCGGGCAGCAAATGTTCGTCGGGCGCGTGTTGCGAGCAGGCGGGGTAAGAGTGGGGTACCCAAAGCGTAGGCAAGCCTAACAATTCCGAGAACGCATCGTTAGGCAGCGAACCGGCAAGATTCGGCAAAATCGTAAGCGCTTTACCGGCGCTCGCTTCGATGGAGCGCTTGGCCCATTTCACCCACGGGTGTTCCACATCGAGCCGCGTTGGCGCACCGGCCATGCCGATTTCCACGCTCACATCGCTAAAGCCGTGGGCATCTAAATGTTCGCGAACAATAGCCTGCACATCCTGCCAGGGCGTACCGACCACGCAGCGCAATTGGCAATGGGCCACCGCGTCGGAGGGGATCGCGTTCACGGGGCGCTGGGCATTGCCCCCGCCTAGCGCGAGCACTTCAATCGTATTCCAACCGATCAATCGCTCGGCCGCGGAAAGCCCGGGCTCGCCCCAACCCGCGCTGAGCGCCGGATCGTCCGCGCCACCACCGATATCTACTTTGGCGAGCGCTTCGCGCACGGCTTCCGAAATAGGCGGCGGGCGCAATTTTTCTACTAACATTCGCCCGTCTGCATCTACCAGCGAAGCCACGGCATTGGCGATGCGCGTGCCAGGGTTAGAAATGACTCCGCCCCAATTGCCGGAGTGATAGGCGCGCTCACGGCTTTTCAAACGCAAGCTGAAATTCACCGCACCGCGCGAGCCTAAAAACAGCGTGGGCGTATCCGCGTGGACCCGTGGGCCATCGCTGGCGATGAGTACGTCCGCGCGCAGTGCCTCACGTTGCGCCGCGCAAAATGCGTGCAGCCCTGGCGAGCCGGCTTCCTCGCCGGTCTCGAACAGGAACGTCATGTTGTACCCGAGTGCGCCGCCGCGCGCGTCGATTACCGATTGCAGCGCGGCAATGCAAATGCTGTGTTGACCTTTGTTGTCTGCTGTGCCTCGGCCATACCAACGCTCGCCCTCCGCTTTGAGCGTCCACGGGTCGAGCCCCGCGCGCCACTTGCCCGCTTGGCCGTTCACCACATCGCCGTGGCCATACGCGAGCACGGTCGGCAGGGCAGCGTCTTCGATTCTGCGGGCGATGAGAAACGGCCCGCCCTGGGGCGCAGGATTAGGGTAAGTTTTGCAATCGAAGCCGAGCGCGGTAAGTGTTTCGGCAAGCTCGTTTTCTAAATACGCTCCGAGAGCTGGCGGGCTCGTTCCCAAATCGCTCTCGGTTTGATAGGCTACCCGACGGCGCAGCGTTTCAAAAAAACGACCATCATCTAGTGTTTTTGAAGCGGCATCGAGGCTGAGGGCACGGGGCATGAGCGTTCATTTCTGCGCAGGAAAAGTCTAAGATGATTTTAAGGCGCGAAGCGGAACGCAGGTGCAAACTGAATGCCCGAGCGTTCTTTAGAAATAAGGCGTGGCGGAAGCGGTGAGATTCGAACTCACGGAGGACGTAAATCCTCGTCGGTTTTCAAGACCGGTGCCTTAAACCGCTCGGCCACGCTTCCCTTTTCAACTTGCGAAACACCAAGTCAGCCCAGGAGTTTAACGTAAAAAGCCAAAAATTTGGAGCGTTGTAGTCGGGTGGAACGCTGAATTGCGCCGCTAACTACCTGAAATTGCACTAAAAATGGCGAACGCTGCTGTCAAACCGCGCACTTTTTGGGGAGATAATCCGAAAATTGTGGCTGTTTTACGCCGCAGGTATTGACGGTGGATTTCGAGCGCTATGGTCTTGAAACTTTCGCGTTTGTCCCCAAATTCTGCTACGCTCACGTTATTACCATTGCAGTAGACGTTTTCGAACAACTTAGGAGAGAAATATATGGAAAATCAAGTTTTAGATACCAGTTTTGGCCGTTCCGGCTCCGCGCTCGCGCAAAACCGCGTGCTGCGGAACACTTACATGCTGTTGGCGGCCACGATGGTGCCAACTGTACTCGGCGCGATGCTCGGCGTCATGTTGAAGATCCCAATGCCCAGCGGCTTTATGGGCGCGATTTTCTTCATGGCCGTTGCGATGGGTTTCATCTGGGCCATTGAGAAAAACAAAAACTCCTCCCTCGGCGTAGGTTTGCTCATGGTGTTCACCTTCGTGATGGGCTTGTTTCTCTCGCGTATGTTGGGCTCGGTATTGGGCTTAAAAAATGGTGGACAATTGATCGCCATGGCCTTTGGCGGCACGGCAGCGATTTTTGCGGGCATGTCCGTTCTGGGTTCCACGATCAAGAAAGATCTCTCCAGCATGGGCAAGTTTTTGTTCATCGGCGCGATCATGTTGCTCGTGGGCTTCTTGGCAAATTTCTACTTCCAGTCACCCGTGTTGCACATTGCGCTTGCGCTGGTTTGTATCGGTCTCATGAGCGCCTGGCTGGTGTACGACATTCAGCGAATCGTGCGCGGCGGCGAAACAAATTATGTTTCCGCTACGTTGTCGATTTACTTAAGCTTGTTTAATATTTTCCAAAGCTTGTTGAGCTTGCTCGGCATTGGCTTTGGCGAAAAAGACTAAGCGAATCTCGTGTGTGAAAAAAGGCAGCGATGGCTGCCTTTTTTTATGCGCTTTTTTAGGGAGATAAATCCTAAAATTTGGTGTTTTTACGCCGCAAGTATTGTTCGGTTTACGGCTCAAACACCGCCATCGATTCTGTGTGTGAAGTATGCGGAAACATATTTGCGATGCCAGCGGAGACGATACGGTAGCCACGTTCGCTTACAAGCACTTCGGCATCACGCGCGAGCGTAGCGGGGTTGCACGACACGTACACGATGCGCTTTAACGCTTCGGGCGAACTCGCAAGCGGCAGTGATTTACACACTTCTAGCGCGCCTTCACGCGGCGGGTCGATGACCATGCGGTCGAGGGTGCCCAGCGCAGCGATGGATTCCGGTGTAGCCTCGAAAAGGTTGGATACTTTGAAATCGCACTGCGCCCGTAAGCCGTTTTCTTCGGCGGCTTGCCAGGCACGCTCGACCAATCCTTGCGATCCCTCAACGCCTACTACGATTGCGCCGCAGGTAGCGATGGGTAACGAA
Source organism: Betaproteobacteria bacterium (assembly GCA_031376405.1). Lineage (GTDB taxonomy): Bacteria > Pseudomonadota > Gammaproteobacteria > Burkholderiales > Casimicrobiaceae > JANMDS01. The sequence continues at coordinate 20,555 of JANMDS010000262.1, read as the reverse complement.
AAATTCCCAAGTCCACAGAACATATCGGCCACGCGTTCGCCAGGCTTCGCGGCGAGTAAGGTGAGCGCTTTTTTCACCAAACGCGCGTTAATGTGTGGATTGACTTGGGTAAATTCGGTTGGCTTGTAACGGAAGGTCACGCCGTATTCAGGCAAACCGTAAGCGAGCGTGTTTTCCACCGGATAAAAAGGCGTAGCGGTTTCTGGGCCCTTAGTTTGAAGATAAAACTGTACGCCGTGTTCGTCGGCAAACGCGCGCAGCAGAGTTTCATCCTCCGACGAAAGCGGGTCTAAGATGCGCAGCACCAACGCAGTGATCGGCTTATCCACTGCATCGCCAATGGCGAGCTCAATCTGCGGAAGCTTATCGCGAATGGAGAGTTTTTCAACCAAATGTCGAAGCGGCACAAGCATGGCCGACATGTGGGGCGGGAGCACTTCGCAAGACGTCATGTCTGCAATAAAACTCGAGCGCCGCTCGTGAAACCCAACTAGCACGCCGCCTTTTTTAGGCACATGTTTCACCGAAAGCCGCGCCCGATGCCGGTAGCCCCACGGTACACCGAACAAAGGCGGCAACATGGTTTCGGGTTGTACTCTGCCGATCCGTTCAAGGCAATCCTCCAAAACGCGCTGCTTCACGGCCACTTGCGCGAGCCAATGTTGATGCTGATGGCTACACCCGCCACAAACACCAAAATGTTTGCATTGCGGGCGCACCCGTTCTGCGCTTTCTACGAGCAGTTGATCCACGTCGCCCTGATCAAACGTAGGCTTCCTACGACGCAGTTTTACGTGCACCACTTCGCCGGGCAAGGCGCCATCCACAAACGTCGTTTTGCCCTCAATGCGCGCAACACCGCGCCCTTCTTGATCGACAGACTCAATCGTTGCAATGGGATGTGTATTCATAAGTGGGGCGAGTTTACGGGGGTGCACGAGCGATTGACAAAAACGTCAAAAAACGTCAATGCGAAGAATGCCGAGTCGGCGGAGAGAGGCCAGCCGGTCACGGCGGAAAGCGAGCGGGACTGGGCCTCACTTTCCACCGTGTCCTCAACTTTCTGTTTGGCTCGGCATTGAAGTTTTTTAGGGAGATAAAGTCAAAAATTAGCGCTTTTTACGCCGCAGGTATTTATTACTATTTTTACCGCCGCTCAACCCGTAGGATCATCACCACCGTGAGCACGATAAACATCATAAATGGCAGCAGGGCGGAGATAGACGGGGGCCAGTTGTAGATTTGCCCGAGATAGGTAAAAAGCCTGTTACATAAAATGAACACCAAGCCTACCAAAATACCTACGAAAACACGCATGCCTACTCCGCCTGAACGACGCGAAACTTGCGCGAACGGCAGTGCGAGGATGATCAGCACGCAACAGGCAAGCGGGTAGAGCGCTTTGTTCCAGAGCGCGGCTTCAAAGAGGTTGGATTTTTGATTGTTCTTACGCAAGTGTTGGGTGTATTCCCAGAGACTTGATGCAGAAAGTTTGTCGGGTTGGAGCTGCAACACGGAGAGCATGTTCGGGGTTAAAACCGATTGCCAACGCATTTGGGGGGCCGTTTCGTTCTCCAGCTTTTTTTCGCCAAAACGTGTGCGCTGCACGTTGGTGAGCTCCCATTCAGAACCGCCTAAAAACGCTGCGCTGTCAGCGCGCAGCATCACCAACAATCGCCCATCGTTATCAAATTCCATCACCCGCACTTGCGACAGCTTGCTATCGGAGAGCACGCCCGCAGTGTTAATGAACGTGTTGCCTTCCCGAAACCAAAAGCCCGATTTAAACCGCTGCACAGCATTTTTAGAGCTCGAGGCTGCAGCCCGCGCAGTTTGGCGCACATTCTCCGCCGCAGGCACAGCGTATTCGGCGAGTAAAAACGCGGCGACGGCCAGCGCCAGACCAAGCGTAGCGAGCGGCAGGATAATCTGCCATACGCTCGCGCCCGACGCCCGCATCACCGTGTACTCGGAGTTTTGGTTTAACTGCGCCAAGGCAAACAAGCTACCCAGCAGCGCGGCGATGGGCAAGAGCATATAGGCATTGGCCGGTACGCTTGAAAACGTGATGACGAGTGAGCGCCACGTGCTGCGGTTCGGGCTAATTTCTGCGAGCTCACCAATGAGCTCAAAGCCCGACCAGAGCATGAGCAGTGCGCTCAACACCAGCATGGTGCTGGCGAACACTTCTTTAATGAGGTAGCGGCGCAGCGTTTTCATTTCGTTGCCAAAACTTTACATACTTCCAAAACGTAGCGCCTTGATAGCGCCGGTAAAACATGAGCAACACGGCAAACAGCGCCGCACTGTGCAACAAAATAAGCGCTAACCCCCAATGCAATTTGCCCAATCGCACCTGGCTTTGCATCAAGTTCATGAGCTGAAAATATAAGAAAAAAAGCAACACACCCAAGATAAGGTTGTAAGAGCGCCCTAGGCGCGGGTTCACATACGCCAGCGGAATGGCGGCACAAATCATAATGAGTCCGGAGAGCGGAATGGAGATGCGCCAAAAGAGTTCGCCTCCGGCCAGCGGCGTGTTGGCCTTTAGCAGGTCAGGCGTAGGCTTGGCATTTTCAGCTGGGTTGAACGTTTGAAAGCTGGGCATATCGATGCGCAGTCCGAAGCGGGTGAAATCCACTACTTCCACACCGTCTTCGGTATCGGCGGAGGTGGTGTACCGTCGGCCTTGTTCCAAGATCACGTATTTATCGCCGCTCTTATCCTCAAAGAGATAACCACGTTTGGCGACGACCGTTTCGCTGCGATCTTCCAAATCACGGTTGATAAAAATATTTTCTAAATTACCATCGAGTACGTTGAATTTTTCAACGAAGTGGATGCGTTTGTCTTTGCGGGATTCTTGAAACAAACCTGGTGTGACCGCGGCCAGCTCGTCGCGAGAATCCAACAGTTTTTGGTATTTCTCGCGCCGCTCAATCGACCAGGGCGTAAGCACGAGAGATAGGGCTGCCGAGAGCAACATAAGCGGCACGCCAAACTGCAACACGGGGCGTATCCAGCCCGCGAGCGATTGCCCCGAGCTCATCCACACAACCGCTTCACTATCCCGCCAGGAGCGAGAAAGTGTAAGGAGTACGCTCACGAACACCGTCACCGAGAGCAAAAACGGCATTTGCTGGAGCAAATAAAAGGCGAGTAGACCCACAATCGCGTCCACGGGCACGCTACCGCCCGCCGCATCGCGCAGCAAGCGCACGAGCAATTGGGTAAACAAAATGGCGATCAAAACGCAAAACGTCATGGCGGTGTTGATCGCGAGTTCGCGCATGAGCGCGCGGCGGAAAATCATATTGGGTGGAGCTTCGCTACTAGAAAGTGAAATAATGACGGTTTTAGGTTAACCACAAATAGACCGCAATGGAAATTATCACACGCGTAGCCACAAGCTCAACTGTTAAAACCGCCTGCATCGTTGTAGGCGTGTACGAAAAAGGGAAATTAAACCCCGCTGCACAAGTGCTCGACGCTGCAAGCAATGGCGCGATAGCCCGGCTAGTTAAGCGTGGAGATATCGACGGCAAAGTGGGCAAAGCCGCGATGCTCTACGATGTGGCCGGTATAGCAGCCGAGCGCGTGTTACTTGTAGGCTTGGGAGTACAAGGTAAAGCGAAAACGAAGGATATACGGGCTGCGATGGCAGCTGCAATGAAAGCGCTTGATGCGTGCGGCGCGAAAGAAGCGGTGGCGTTTTTGCTGGATGAAGGCGTCGACTATGCCGTGCAGCAAGCGGTGATGGCGGCGAGCGACGTGGCATTTCGCACCGACGATTGCAAGGGTAAAGATAACAAGTCGATCGAACACCCCATTACCAAGCTCACGCTGGCGAGCGAGGACCCCGCAGCGGTGAAAGCGGCGAGTGCCGAACTGCCAACGGCCAAAGCCTTGGCCAGCGGTATGGCATTTACCAAACGTTTGGGCAACTTGCCAGGCAATGTCGCGACGCCTACTTTTCTAGCCAGCGAAGCTTTAAAGCTTAAAAAATTAGGCATCAGCGTAAAAGTGTTGGAACGCAAAGACTGTGCGAAATTGGGGATGAATACGTTTTTATCCGTGGCCCAAGGTTCAGCGCAGCCACCGAAATTCATCATCATGGAATACAAAGGCGGCCCCAAAACCGCTAAGCCCACGGTGCTCGTAGGCAAAGGCATTACGTTCGATACCGGCGGTATTTCGATTAAGCCCGCCCCCGAGATGGACCATATGAAATGGGACATGTGCGGCGCGGGCTCGGTGCTCGGTGTGTTTCGTGCGCTGGGCGAGTTAAAGCCCAAATGCAATGTGGTGGGCTTGATCCCTACTTGCGAGAACATGCCAAGCGGCAATGCAGTAAAGCCAGGTGATATCGTCACGTCCATGTCGGGCCAAACGATTGAAAACCTCAATACTGATGCCGAGGGCCGCCTGATTTTGTGCGACGCACTGACTTACGCCGAGCGGTTTAACCCGCGAGTAGTAATCGATGTGGCCACGCTCACCGGCGCTTGCGTCATCGCACTTGGAAGCGTGGTTTCGGGCCTTTATGCCACCACCGACAAGCTTGCGAACGATTTGCTCGAGGCGGGGCAGCGCACGCACGATCGCACCTGGCGCATGCCGTTGTGGGACGATTACCAAGAGGCGCTCAACAGCAATTTCGCCGACATGGCCAACGTGGGCGGGCGCGAAGGCGGCTCGATTACCGCTGCGTGCTTTTTATGGCGCTTTGCGAAAAAATACGATTGGGCACATTTGGATATCGCCGGTATTGCCTATAAAGGCGCGGGCAAAGAAAAAGGCGCAACGGGCCGCCCCGTGCCGATGTTGCTCGACTACGTGCTTAAGCACGCGTAATGACGGAAATCGTCTTTTACTCCGGCGTGGCTGACCCCACCACGTTTGCGGTGCGCCTGGCCACTAAGCTTTTTGAAGAGGGCAGCCGCATCCGCATTGCCACAGCCGATTCGACCGCCACCGATACGGTAGACCGACTGCTCTGGACGCATTCGCAGGGCGCATTCGTGCCCCACTGCCGATTGGGCTCAGCGATTGCGCGGGATACCGCCGTGTGGGTGGACGAAGCGCCGGAGCACCCGGGTGATGCGGCGCACGCGCAAGTGCTCATCAATATGGTGGGCACCACGCCAGGCTACTTCGCCCGATTTCAGCGCGTGGCCGATATTGTCGGCACGGGCGAGGCCGAGGTGGCTGCGGGCCGGGCACGCTTTAAGCACTATAAAGCGGGTGGCTACAACGTGACCCACCACGACATGACGGGACGCTAAGATGGTAGACGCGCCGAATTTCTCAGACCCGCCACCGAAACGCACGCCGACTGATTTGCTCGCCCAAGCCGATGCACTCATGCGGAAAAATCGTGCTCCAATCGAGGAAGATTTGCCCGTTTTAGATTTAGAGGTGTACGTAGCCGATGTGCCGCCACCGCCGAAGCACGGCACGGTGGATAACTGGGATGAAGTGTGTGAAACGGTTTATAGCCGTGTGATGCAGCAACTGGACTTGTACACCGAGTTTGGCCTCAAAGAGCGCATCGCACGCGACATGCGCCCGATGTTGCATGGTTGGATCGAGCGTTTCTCTAGAGAAATTTCTGAAGAACTCGCCAGCAACATGCGCCGCTACGTGGCGCAAGCAGTAGACGAAGAAGTTGCGCGTATTCGTTCCGAGAAAAAGTAGCCCTTTTTGAGGAGATAATCCTTAAATTAGGTCTGTTTTACGCCGCAGGTTTGATGGGTTTAGTGCGTGCCAGCATCCACTGTAAACACTTGGGCGGCACACATTCTCGCCTCGTCGCTTGCTAAGAACACCACCATGTTTGCGATATCAATGGGCGCGATCCAGTCTTTCAGCGCTTGCTTTGCCATTTGCTTGGCTTCGCCCTCTGGCGTGATCCATTTGTCGATTTGTCGTTGGGTGTGCACCCAGCCTGGCACCACCGCGTTCACCCGAATATTGTGTGGCCCCCAATGCCGTGCCTGCGAACGGGTGAGGCTCAAGCATGCACCTTTTGCTGCGCCGTAAACGGATAAATCGGTGTGTCCCGAGTAAGCCGTTTCACTACTGATATTCACAATTGCGCCGCCACCACGGGCCGTCATGCCAGCGGCCACTGCTTGTGCGATAAAAAAGTAGTGCTTGATGTTCACCGCAATCGTGGCATCCCAATACTCCGGAGTAACCTCTTCAATTTGATGGCGGTCGTCGCGCGCGGCGTTGTTCACCAACACATCAAAACCGCCCGCCACTTGCAACGCACTTAATTGCTTTTGCAGGCTGGTTGTATCGGTTACATCGCAGTGCTCAAATTGGCAGCCCAGCGAGTGGGCCAACGCTTCGCCTGCGGCTTCGTTTATATCGAGAAAAACCACTGCTGCCCCTTGCTCCACGAAGCTTTGAACGATGGCCTCGCCAATGCCTGTTGCGCCGCCGGTGATCAGCACCCGCTTCGCGCGCAGTGAGGGGTAGTTCGCCATTGTGTTTCCTTAAATTGACAATTGAGTCGGGCTCGAGCGATACCGAGTCGAATGCGTAGAGTTCGGTGTTTACCAGACGATTGTAGTAGCGGTGGCGTTTTACCAGCGCTTAGCGAGCAGGATATTCTGCTCAAGCGCTTTAGAACAGGAACACAATGAAATACCTGCGGCGTAATAACAATCAGTTTTTTGGATTATCTCCCCGAAAGTGCCCGTTTTACGCCGAAGTGGCGTGCGCATTAAAGCGACTAGAATGCTGCTCATAAACCGGATTTGCGTGCGAACGCGAACACAATGTAAATGGCTGGGATGACCAAGCGGGTGTTGCAATCGCACGGGCGTATGCGTAAAGTGCACTGCACTGGCATGGCGCTCTTCGCCAGGCGTTTTGCCTGCGCATGACCATCGTCAACGCGCACCTCACCCGCGCATTAGCGGGCATACTCACTGTAATTGCACTGCTTCTTTCAGCGCCAAATTTCGCTCAACCGAGCGCTGTGCTTAATACTGCGCTCATCCAAAAAAAGATTGATCTGTGGCAAACCGAGCAGGGTTTGCCGTTTGAAACGGTTCAAACTACCTATCAAACTCGGGACGGATTGTTGTGGGTGGGCAAAACGGGTGGGGTTGCCCGCTTTGACGGATTGCGTTTCGAAACCTTCGAGTTGCAAACGCTTCCCAAGCCGCTTACGGGGCCCATCTTTGGTTTTTTTGAAGACGCGCAGGGTGGGCTATGGATCGGGCACAACCGTGGTGCGATGCGTTACCGAAATGGCGTATTCGAGCCGGTATTTGATAGCGAGATCACGCAGGGCCGACGGGTGTGGGCGTTCACCCAAGGGCGCGACGGTGTGGTGTGGGCAGCCACCGAAAACGGCTTGGTGCGCTGGACCGAAGGCGCAGTAAAGCGTTACGGTGTTGACCAAGGTTTGCCCACCAATCGGCTGCGCTCACTCGCTTTCGACAAAGCGGGCACGCTTTGGATTGGCACCACGGGCGGCGGCTTGGTCTCGTTTGCTGGCGAAACGTTTTCGACGATGAATCCTTCGAACGGATTCCCGCATTTAGATGTTCGGCATGTGCTTTCTCATCCTTCCGGTGGCGTATGGGCGGCCACCGCCGGTGCCGGTTTGGTGCACTTCGACCGGGGCGTGGTCAAGCATTTCACCGTCGCCAATGGGCTTCCCACCAATCAGCTCACCTACCTCGCTCGCGACACCGAAGGTGGGCTTTGGGTCGGGACGTGGGGCGCGGGGATCGTGCGTTTTCATGACGAGCGCTTCAGCCCCATTTCTTCCGCTGGCGGGCTTGCTGGGGATCATATCTGGTCGGTCAGCGTAGACCGCGAAGGCAGTGTGTGGGTGGGCACATGGAACAACGGCCTGAACCGCGTGAGTAACCGCGTGTTCGGAGTGCTCGGCAAACGCGAGGGCCTCACACACGACAATGTCCGTTCGGTGATCCACGCGCGCGACGGGGCAATCTGGGTGGCCACTGCCGGCGGTGGCGTGAACAAAATACACAGCGATCGCATTACGGCAATCACTAAAAAAAACGGGCTTGCTACGGATGAATCGTCTACTTTGCTGGAAGCCCGCGATGGCGCGATTTGGATCGGCTCCTACACCGAAGGCGTAGCCCGATGGCGCAACGGCGTGTTGTCGCTTTTCAGCACTGAGAGCGGGTTGCCAAGTGTCGATGTGCGCGTGCTGTTTGAGGATAATGCAGGCACGATTTGGGCGGGTACCCAATCGGGTTTGGCTCGGTTTATCGGCAAAGGATTTGCTCCGGTGCGCGAGCCAGGCGCGCCACGCGAGGGCGTAAACGCACTTCTGCAAGACAAAAATGGAGTGATGTGGATAGGCACAGCAGGGCAAGGGTTGGTGCGCTTGCGGGATGGGAAATTTGATACGTTCTCCCGCAAAGAAGGGCTTGTTGCTTCTTGGATTTTTTCGTTGTACGAAGACGCAAGCGGGACGCTGTGGATTGGCACCAACGGCGGCGGCCTCAACCGACTCCGCGATGGAAAAATTAGCGCGATAACCCCCGACGACGGACTTCCCGATGGCTTGGCGCAAGTGATCCTCGAAGACCGAGCGGGGCACTTTTGGATTACCGGCAACCGAGGGTTTTATCGCGTCGCGCGCGCCGACCTCGATGCCGTCGCAGAGGGGACGCGCACGAAGGTTTCCTCCACTACTTTCGGTGCGGGCAACGTTTTGCGCAGCGCCACCTTCGCCGGCGGGCTGCAGGCGGCGGGAAACCTTGATGCGAAAGGACGCGTGTGGTTACCTTCGCTCAAAGGCCTGGTGATTGTGGATCCCGCGCGGTTGCCTAGCGCGGAACCGCCGCCAACTCCAGCGCTATCGGAGGTAAAAGTGAATGGAGCGCTCACATTTGATCGCGACGAAATCATCCTTCCGACGGGCGCAATTCCACTGGCGATTCGCTATTCTGCGGATACGCTTTTGAACGCGGATCGCGTTCGCTTTCGCTATCAATTGGAAGGACTCAACACGGATTGGGTTGATGCCGGCAGGAGTCGTGAAGCCGCGTTCCCCGCGTTGCCGCATGGTCGCTATCGGTTTCGCGTTGCCGCGTCGCTCGATGGGGTTCGTTGGCAAGAAGCGGCGCAAGCGTTGCCTATTGAGGTCAATCCCTATTTCTATCAAACGCCTTGGTTTGCTGGGATTGCTTTGTGCGGATTGCTCGGAGCAGCCTATGGTTTTGTTCGATTTCGCACCCATCAACATGGTGCGCGACACGCGGAAATGGAGCGGATGGTTACGGAGAAAACCGAAGCGTTGCGTTTGGCCAACGAACATTTGTCGCGACTATCGCTTGTTGATCCGCTCACGGGTTTGGCCAACCGTCGCCGACTCGATGAAGTGTTGGACATGGAGTGGCGACGGGCGCTTCGACTACGTACGCACCTCTCGATTGTGATTATCGATATCGACGCCTTTAAAGCCTACAACGATACGCTTGGTCATCCAGAGGGCGACAAATGCTTGGTGACGGTGGCCGACGTCATCCGCGAGACGGCAAACCGTGCGGGTGATTTTGCGGCCCGCTATGGTGGTGAAGAGTTTTTAATCGTAATCCCCGGTTCTGACTATCCGTCGGCGGTTACGCACGCTGAGCAAATTCGTCAGGCGTGTGAGGCGCGCGCAATCCCGCATCCATTTTCGCCCGTTGGGCCAGTTGTGACAGTGAGCCTCGGAATCGCAGCCTGCATTCCAGACGACGCCACAACGGTAGATCGACTCATCAGTCAGGCCGATGCCGCGCTTTACAAAGCGAAAAATGAGGGACGCAATAAAGTGCGATAGCCGGCAGCGGGGGTAAAAACATGAAATACCTGCGGCGTAAACCAAGGCACTTTTAAGGGTTATCACCCGAAAACTGAAGCTTTTTCAGCAAAAAACGCAGTGTGCACCAAGAATTTCGGTGCACACAAATCAACCGGTGCGGCTTATTTCTTCAACACTTCAAACGCTAAAAACTGAGTAATCTGCGTATCGGAAAAATTATTGTCCGATACCAAAATGAGCGTGCGATTGCCATTGGGCAAACGCGGACCCCACGACGCGCCTTCGATGTTGTCGAGCTTTATGCCGTTGTAGTTGATCGGCATGTCGAGCAAGAGTTCGCGCGTCATCGGTTTGTATACCGCACCGACTAAGCTCTTGAGCCCGCTCACATCAGTGGTATCGGATTCGATTCTTGTAAGGAACAACTTAATCGTATTGCCCACGCCATCGGCAAAGGCCCGCTCAATGGCGATGAACTCTTTATCTGATACCGCGAGCAGCTCAGGCAAACCATTGTCTGGTGCAAACGCGCCGGTGGGAGCTTTGTCGACAGGGATCGGCCCCACGTTGTAGGCGTATTGTGCGAGCGGTTTGCCCGTTGCGGGGTCGAGCTTCACCACGCGAACTACGCTGCCAGCGGTGAGCGTCGTAATTGGGCCATCTTCGATCAGCGCATCTTCATTGGCGGTGAATACCGTGCCGTTCGGGGTGACGGCCAAGGCCTCAAACAGCTTATTGTTGCGTCCGCCCGTGGTCGTGTTGTCTACATAATTAAACGCAGTGGGCATTTCGAAATCGCGCACATACGTGCCGTCGATTTTGAACTCACGCACGAATGGCTGGAAGCGACTGGCGGCGGCAGCGTTCCAATTGCCTTCACTTGAAATATAGAGATTACCGTTTGGTGCAACACGGATTCCTTCGGGGTCTACGGTGCGGGTAGTGGACGACATATTGATACCGTCTGGCCCTTTGATGAACACCATGCTGTTTATGGTTACACCTTTGATCGCTTTGTCATCAAAGTCAATCGATAGGTTGTAAAAACGTGGCGTGCCCCGCTCGCCGCCGCGCTCATCGGAAAGTGCCCAATAGCTGCCATCCGGTGCGCGGTCAATGCCGGAAATGCCACCAAACTCCACGTTTTGAAACAAGGTTTTGGTTTTGATATTGAAGTCGCCGATGAACCGCAGCGAGCCAACAGAATCGTTCGAATCGCCGCCGCAGCTCGCGACGCCTACCGCGAGCGCGAGGGCGGCAAGTGCGCGCTGCCAAGTTTTTAACGCCATGTGAGTCTCCTTCGTTGAGAGGTTTTCTTTACGTGCAACGTATGTTACTCCTCGGCAGTCACAAGCGCCGTACCTAAAACCGCAGACGCTTTAAATGCAATAGAGTCACTTTTTTGGATGCGGATGCATTAGTACCTGTGGCGAAAAAACGGCCTTCTTTTACGCCGCAGGCTTGAGGATTTTCAGATTGAAATTGCGCTCAGGAAACGTAGGTGATGTGGCGTAGACTCGTGCCACACAAAATCACCATTTGAGAGCGCTTATGAAACGTCGTCGTTTTTTTGAAGCCTCGGCTGCAGTTGGGGTCACAGGCTTAGCTGGCTGCGCAAGCGTAGGCAGTGGCGGTGCGTCAACGGCAACACCGTTTTCAGTGCCCGGCACGTTCGTTCCGATTGTAGGCTCCAGCATGCAATTTCCCGTGCGCCGTGTGTATTGCATTGGCCGCAACTACGCCGCCCACGCCCGCGAAATGGGCTCGGACCCTACGCGCGAGCCACCGTTCTTTTTCCAAAAACCAACGGAAGCTATTCAAAACGTAGCCCCTGGCACGGTGGCCGACCATCCCTATCCGCCGCTTACTAAAAATTACCATTACGAAGTAGAGCTCGTAGCCGCGCTCAACAAAGGCGGGCGCAACATTCCCATGTCCACGGCGCTAGAGCATGTGTACGCCTACGCGCTCGGCTTGGACATGACCCGCCGCGACTTGCAGCGGGCGATGGGTGACGAAAAAAAGCCTTGGGAAATCGGTAAAAGCTTTGATTGCTCTGCACCGATTGGTCCGCTGCATTTGGTCGGGCAGATCGGGCATTTCACCAAAGGCAGCATTTGGTTAAAAGTCAACGGTGTGACCAAGCAAAACGCCAACTTAAACCAAATGATTTGGAGCGTAGCCGAGCAAATCAGCAAGCTTTCCGAAGCGTTTGAATTATTCCCAGGCGACGTAATCTATTCCGGCACACCAGAAAATGTTGGCCCCGTGGTGCGTGGTGATGTGATCGAATGCCACATCGATGGCCTACCCAATTTGAGTGTGAAAATCGTGTAGGTTCACCTCAGAAAACAGGCGATTTTTTGGGAGATAATCCTGAAAAACTGCCTGTTTTGCGCCGCAGGTATTTCACCCAACTACGCTAGACTGCGCGCACTATGCAAGCAAAATCCTTCGTAATACTTCTCGTCCTCCTTCTCACTCTTGCCGCCTGCTCACGCTCCTCTTCGAGCGAAGAAGCGCTGCGCGGGCGGGTGGAGGAGATGAAAATTGCTGTTGAAGGCAAAGATGCGAGTGGCTTTATGAAGCACGTCGCGCCCACATTTAAAGGCATGAGTGAAGAAACCGGTGAGATTGATCGGGAGGCGTTGCGGCGCTTGGTAACAGGCACATTATTTGTATACCCAAAAATAAAAGTGGCTACCACCGTGCGCGAAGTGGGAGTGAATGGCGAAACAGCGGATATGCTCATCGAGGCGATTGCCACCGCCGGAGAAAACGTGCTCCCCGACCAAGCCCGGCACTTTAGCTTTGATGCCCAGTGGACGCGCACTGGCCAAACGTGGCAGCTCACCCGCGCCCGCTGGGGAAAGTAAACTGTTACCTATGACAACATTACCCCTTTCCACGATTGAGTTGCACCCTGAAGGCGAAGCCAACGCGTGCGTGATATGGATGCATGGCTTAGGCGCAGATGGCAACGATTTTGTGCCCATCGTGCCGGAGCTACGCTTGCCTGCAAGCATCAAAGCCCGTTTTGTGTTCCCGAACGCGCTTACGCGTCCGGTAACGATCAATGGCGGCGCTTCGATGCGCGCGTGGTACGACATTGCGCTCCTGAACGATATCGAGCGCAAACCCGATGAGGTGAGCATTCGTGATTCGCAAGCGCGCATCGAACAATTGATCGCCCGCGAAATCGCGCGTGGCTTACCGGCTAAAAAAATCGTACTCGCGGGCTTTTCGCAAGGCGGCGTGATCGCCTTACAAACTGGCTTGCGCTACGCTGAGCGTTTGGGCGGCATCATGGCCTTGTCCACGTATTTAGCGCTAGGTGAAACGCTTGCAAGCGAAGGCAGCGCTGCGAACAAGAATATCCCGATTTTCATGGCCCACGGCACGCGCGATGCCGTGATTGGTTTAAATATTGCCGAAAAATCTCACACGGCTTTAAAAGCGGCAGGCTACCAAGTGCAGTGGAAAACCTACCCGATGGAGCATAGCGTGAGCGCGGAAGAAGTGGGTGCGATTGCAAAATTTTTGCGGGATGTGTTGGCTTGAGTTGGGGTTTTGAAAATGCGGCTGACGAACGCAACGCGACGATTCGTTCTTTCAAAAATCCGCTCGTTCGCGCGCTAGCCTGGACGATAGGCGCACCCACACTTTTTAACCCCGCCCAAGCAGAGTGGAGGGGCGGGCTGGCCGATGATGCCCAAGGCATCCGCTGGCTCGCTGAGGCGCTGCCGTGGCTGCGTTCGATCGAGGCCAGCCCAAGTGAATTAGAGCGGCTGTTGCCTCCGGCGCAAAAACGCCCGCTCGGAAAATCATTTGAGCTATTGGTTGGGCATTGGCTGGCCCAGCGCGCGGATATAGCGTGGGTGCAATCGTCGCTCGTGGTGCGTCGGCACGGGCGCACCATTGGCGAATTCGATCATTTTTATGCAACGAAAGAGGGTGCGCTGCATTCGCTTGAGCTTACGGTGAAGTTTTATTTGCGTGTAGCCCCCGAGCGCGGCGCAAATGGATACGTCGGGCCGATGGTGTTCGATTTCATGGCTCAAAAAATCGCGCGTATGACCTCCCACCAAATGCCGCTGGGCGATACAGAAGATGGTCAAAACGCGATTAAAGCGCTGCTCACGCGGTTGCGTCGTCCGCACGAGGAAAAGGCGTTTTTACCCGTACACGCACACGCGATTTCACGCGGCATTTTGTTTGATCGATTTGAGGCTCCCGCGCCCGCAGACGTAAGCCCAGGCTACACGCGCGGCAGTTGGTGCTTAGCCGATCAAGTTCACGCGCAACCCGATGCCCAAGCGCCCGTGTGGAAGCCGCTCGATAGCTTGCAATGGCTTGGGCCTCAGCGCGCGCACGCCCGCGAGCTCATGCCGCTTAACGTGTGCCTCAACAACATGGGCAAGCTGCGGCACGTCATGGTGGCGAAATTTGCCGCTGAAGGCGATGCCTTTGAGGAATCCGAGCGGATGATGATCCTCTCGCCCGAAGCGAGTGTGTTGAAGCTCGATTTCAGCGAAGTGAAAACCCGCGCCTGAAGGAAGCCGAGCATAACGCAAAATATTATGGTTGGATGATGTGTGAATACATCGTCGCTCCGGCTGGTATTCGCAAGTGAGCCGGAGTCCAATTTCGTCCGGAAGCGCAAACTTCAACAGACTGCTGCTACGAGACAAAATTGGACTCCGGCTCACTTGTCAATACCCACCGGAATGACGGAACGTCGTGAGCCAAGACCTTTCACTCGCTTTTCAGCAATGCCTGCGGCGCAAAACAACCCATTTTTTGGAATTATCTCCATGAATTTAGCCCCCGTTCCGGCCTTTGCCGACACCGCCGACATCGGTCATTTCATCAACGGCAAGCGGGTGTCTCCCGTAGGCGCTCGCTCGCAAGGCGTGTACAACCCAACCACGGGCGCAGTCGCCCGTAAAGTATTGCTTGCAGATATCGCCACGGTGAACGATGCCGTCGCCGCAGCCAAGGCCGCGCAAGTGGAGTGGGGCGACATGCCGCCGCTGCGTCGCGCGCGCGTCATGTTCAAATTTTTAGAGTTGATGAACACCCACCGAGATACGATTGCCGCGATGATTACGGCCGAGCACGGTAAGGTTTTCACCGACGCACAAGGCGAAGTCACACGCGGCATTGATATCGTCGAGTTCGCCTGCGGCATTCCGCAATTGCTCAAAGGCGATTACACCGAACAAGTCTCCACCGGCATCGATAACTGGACGATGCGCCAGCCGCTGGGCGTGGTGGCAGGTAGTACGCCGTTTAACTTCCCCTGCAAGGTGCCGTGTTGGATGTATCCAGTCGCGATTGCGTGTGGCAATGCGTTTATTTTGAAGCCGAGCGAGCGCGACCCATCACCTGCGATTTTCATGGCCGAGTTGCTGCAAAAAGCAGGCTTGCCCGATGGTATTTTTCAAATTGTGCAAGGCGATAAAGTTGCAGTGGATGCGCTGCTTACGCACCCCGATGTGAAAGCGCTTTCGTTCGTTGGTTCCACCCCGATTGCCCAATACATTTACGAAACCGGCGCGCATCACGGCAAGCGCGTGCAAGCGCTCGGCGGCGCAAAAAATCACATGATCGTCATGCCCGATGCGGATTTAGATCAATCGGTGGATGCGCTCATCGGCAGCGCGTATGGCTCAGCGGGCGAGCGCTGCATGGCGATTTCGGTGGCCGTGTTGGTAGGCGATATCGCCGACAAAATCGTGCCGAAATTGGCCGAGCGGGCGCGCACGCTGAAAGTGAAAAACGGCATGGAGCTTGATGCCGAGATGGGCCCAATCGTAACCAGTGAAGCCAAAGCGCGCATCGAAGGCTACATTGATGTCGGCGTAAAAGAAGGCGCGAAATTGGTAGTGGATGGGCGGGGCTTAACGGTGGCGGGCTTCGAAGGTGGGTTCTTCACCGGCGGCACGCTCTTTGATAACGTTACCCCCGAAATGCGCATCTACAAAGAAGAAATTTTCGGCCCCGTGCTCGTGTGCGTACGCGTGAAAGATTTTGCGCAAGCCGTCGATCTCATTAACGCCCATGAGTTTGGCAACGGCGTGTCGTGCTTCACCAGCGACGGCAACGTAGCCAGAGAATTCGCTCGGCGCATTCAAGTGGGCATGGTTGGCATCAACGTACCCATCCCCGTACCGATGGCGTGGCACGGATTCGGCGGCTGGAAAAAGAGCTTGTTCGGCGACATGCACGCCTACGGCGAAGAAGGCGTGCGTTTCTACACCAAACAAAAATCCGTCATGCAAAGATGGCCTGCCACGATTGCAAAGGGGGCGGAGTTTGTGATGCCCACCGCCAAATGAGGTGGAGTAAATTTGAAGTGATTTGAGCGGAATACCTGCGGCGCAGAATGAGTGTTTTTCAGGAGATATTGCCTGAAAAGTGCCCATTCTGCGCCGCAGGTATTTGTGGTTTTTCGTGAAAAATGTAGGGTGGGGTTCACCCCACCCATTTCAGTTTTTTTTTCGTTCGTGAAAACACATGGGTCAAATCCAGAAGAAATAAGTGACGCGCATTGCGCGTTCGCATACGAGGTGGGGTGAACCCCACCCTACGCGGGCTGCGCCGCAGGTATTTGTAGGTTTTGCATCGGCTGTGGTAACGTCTACATGATGAATGTCCAACCCGATTCGAGCCTCGCGCACATCGTTGCGTACGCCATCTTGAACGCGCAAGCCTTGGGCGCAAATGAAGTGTGGTTGCGCTCTGGGCTGTCACCGGTATGCACGATTGGGAGCGAGCCGCGCAGCGTGTACGGGCGGGACGTATCGCGACGAGAAGTGGAGAGTATTTGCAAGATGATGCGCGTCGTCGCGCGGCGCGCTGGGCAGACTGATGAAACGGTCACGCAGTTTGATGCGCCAATCACCGATTACATTACGGTGCGCTGCAGCATCACACAAACGAGTCAGATGACCGAGCTGCACATGCAGTTCGATGATGACGCGGATATGAGCGTGTTTGCGCGCAGCGTGCCGCCTCGGCTGTCGGATGCGGCGCAGGCGGGCGCGTAATGCAGTAGCCAGGTAGGGTGCGCACGGCTCTTGTGCGCACCATCGATCAAGAACGCGCACATGCGCGCTCGCGCCGGTGCGCAGAAAAAGCGGTGCGCACCCTACGGGTTTTACGCCTGCAAAACCGTCACCTGCGACCGCTTCAATAACTTCCGAAAATCCCGACCAAACGTCACGAGATGCCCGTTCGTTGCGGTAACCGTTGCCGCAATCCACGCGTCGGGAATTGCGTTTCCAGTGAGCGATTTATCGTTGCAGAGCTGCTTGAAATCACTCCACGGGGCTTGCGCGTTGAGTAGCGCGACGTTCGGTAACGCAAGCAGCGCATCGATGTGTGATGTCGCCGCCGCAATCGAGCTGGGCAGGTTGAATATTTTGGGGTGGGTTACGATTCGCAGAAACCCGCTGACGACTACGGGTAGCAGATAAATCGGACGTTCTTTGGTTGCGGCCTGAATGGCGGCAAGCCACCACGATTTCGCTTGCGCGTGATGGGCATGATCGGGGCGTGCTGCGGCGACAACGAGGTTTACATCAGGAATCATTCACTCGTCCATCGCGTCGAGAATCGCGCGATTGCTTGTGGGATCAATGCCCGCGCGCATCCCACCTTTTCCAGCCATCACCGGAAGCGTCGCACGTCGTGTCGAAGGTTTTTTTTCCATGGCCGCGAGGCGCATGGACAAGCCTTCTTCGATCAGGCGCGTGAGCGTCGTGCGTTGAATGGCGGCGGCAGCCTTTGCGGAGGCCAGCAGGTTGTCCTGGATGTCAAGCGTGGTTTTCATGAATAGTATTATACAGATTTCTGTATTGAGCTTTATCTGGTCGTAGGGTGTGCACCGCTCTTGTGCGCACCATCGTTCGATCACGACGACATCCGCGCTCGCGCCGGTGCGCACGAAAAGCGGTGCGCACCCTACGAAAACCGCCAATACCTGCGGCGTAAAACAAGGCATGTTCAAACAATATCTGCCAGAAATTTGCCGTTTTGCGTTGGGGATAATTCGATGCGAGATAGCCTTCGCATTTGGACGCAATTGATTGCGAACCATTGCGCGTCCTCGCTCCAACTCAAATAGTAGAATCTTGTCGAACACCCACCGAAACCGGACCCCCTGTTCAAGCGCCTTCTCCGCACGCTAAAGCTCGTTGCATTCCTCACGCTCGCATCCTCCACGCTCTGCGCGCAAACCCAACTCGCGGCGTGGCCGACCAAGCCCGTGAAAGGTGGTCGCGCCATCCCCATTTGGGGGGCGGGCAAGTGCTGCCGGGGCGCTGGGGCGTGAAGCCTTTGGCGATTGCTGTGCCGAAGCAGCGCGAGAGCGCGCGGGCGTGGCTGAACGATTTCTTATCGCAGCAACTACGTGACGGGCAGGTGACGCGTGCGGCAGAGCGGGCGGGGTTGCGCGGGTTGGCGGTGGAGTAATTCGCGCGAAATGGCGCAAAGGTGCATAAAACCTGCGGCGTAAAAACAGCATTTTTAAGGCGATATCTTCTGAAAAATGCTGTATTTACGCCGCAGGTTTTATGGGGAATTCACTTCAGTGTGAGTGCATCCAGCGTACGCGAATGGAACTCCATGCGGTACAGCATCGCTACAACCACTACGGTGGCGATCATGAAAAGCGTGGGATGGATGAACCAGGGCAACACGGCGAGTGCGAAATAGTAGGCGCGCAAGCCGCGGGTGAAATTGTCGCCCGCCAAGGCATTTAAGCGCGAAGCCCTCTCGGCTAAATACTCGTGTTCGTTACTCGCTTCGCTAGGCGGGGGCATGGAGCCGATCAGCACTGCGGAGAAGTTAAATTGCCGCACGCTCCAGCTAAATTTGATGAACGCATAGGTAAACAGCGCAATGAGCGTGAGCATTTTGAGCTCCGTGGTGGCAACGGTGGCGCGCGCGGCAAAGGGCAAGTTTTCAACCACATTTAAGTGATCGCCAATCGTGCGCAAGCCCGCGATGAGTGCGCCCACAATGAGAATAGTGGTCGAGGAGAAAAAGGTAGCGCTTTGCATCAGTGTTGTTAAAAGCGAGGTGTCGATCATGCGCATTTCACGGCGAAGGGCGTTTTTCATCCACTGCCCGCGTAGTGAATCCATGGCCGTGAGTAGGCTGACCTGGGATTTACTGGCACGTGTGGACCAGTAATCGTAGGCGAACCAGGCGATAACGAGGAGCGCCAAGGCCAATAAATCCGCAAAAGCGTAAGGTATTTTTGTCATTTTGAAATTATTACTACAATCACGCAATAATATAAACACATCCAGGTTGGAGGAGTGAAGTATGGCAGAGCGCCGCGCCGGCTATCGGCAGATTTTTGATTTGAGAGCAGCCCTAATCGCTAGCGTAATCGGAACGATTGCGTTTTGGCTCACGATGATGGCGCTCGATACGCGCACGCTTTCGTCGCCTTGGTTCACGGTGCACGCTGCGGCCTCTGTGATCAGCGGCCCCGAGGCACTCAGTAACCCCAACCTGTTTAACGGTGCGGCGGTCGCTTCCGGTTTGGCGGTGTATTTGGGGCTTGGGCTTCTTTTTGGCATTGTGATTAGCGCCCTCATTCACGAGTTTGGCTTAATTGTCGGCATCATCGGTGGCGGGATTTTGGGTTTTTGTACGTACGTGCTCATCTACTACATCGCAACCAATTTTGGCTTCGCCCACGATTTGGCCAAATTCGCCCGGTGGCCGTTAGAAATGGGACACGTCGTTTTTGGTGCAGTGGTGGGTGGGGTGTATGAATCACTCGAGCGCGCACGCTACGTTCGTAGTTAAGAGGGAAAACAATTATGTGGATTCGGCTAGCCATTGGCGCAGTCATCGCGCTTTTTTCGGTGTTTCAATACTTCACAACTTCGTCGATAAACCCTGTTACGGGCGAGAAGCAGCGCATCAAAATTTCTCCCCAGCAGGAAGTTGCGATGGGCAGGCAACAGGCGCCGCAAATGGCCGCAGAGTTCGGCGGTCCATTGCAAGATCCTCGTGTGCAGCAAATCGCACAAACCGTCGGGGCTAAGCTTGTAAACAACACGGTGGCTAAAAAAAGCGGGTATCCGTTTTCGTTTACCGTTTTGGCAGACCCACGCACGATTAACGCGTTTGCCTTGCCGGGCGGGCCTATATTTATCACCGCTGCGCTTTTGGGTAAGCTCAAAACCGAGGGGCAATTGGCGGGGGTGTTGGGGCACGAAGTGGGCCACGTAATCGGGCGGCATAGCGCTGAACACATGGCGAAATCTTCACTCACCAGCGGGCTTGCAAACGCGGCGATTCTCACTGGCATTGACCCTACTGGCGGGGCAATTGCCTCAGGCGTTGCGCAGATGAAAAGCCTCTCCTACGGGCGTGCAGACGAAACTGAATCGGACGAATTCGGTATCGAGTTCATGGTGCAAGCAGGGTACGACCCACGCGCGCTAATCGAGGTGATGAAGATATTGGCGGCAGCCGGTGGCGGTGGAAGGCAGCCCGAAATCATGAGCTCACACCCCAACCCGCTGGGTCGCGCTGAACACATCGCAGACGTCATCAAGAAAAAATTTCCGAATGGCGTGCCTGCTGGGCTCAAGCCTTAGTCTCCACAATACAACACCACCTACGCCGATAAGTCAAAGCCCACGGCCTTCCGTCGGGTTTTGGAGTAGCCACCCCCCTTTTTTTCCTATAGTGACGCAGCGCATCACTGATGCTGCAG
>JANMDS010000255.1:0-5520 GCA_031376405.1 Betaproteobacteria bacterium | reverse complement strand
GCCGGGTCTTTCGCCACGATCTCTTTGTAGGATGCAATATAGACTGCATGGTTTTGTAGATGAGCGGACTCGTAAATTGACGGCAACCCGAGCGCCGCAGCGAGCATCGTGCCCGATATTTCCGCAACCATTTCCTCACGCGCTTGGAGCTCTTTGAAACGATCAGGTTGCGTTCTCTCCAACGTTAAGACTGCATCTGAAGAGAGGTTCGCTAACGGCCGATTAAGGTGTGGTTCTGCCCCAAGTGCGTGGGCAAGTTCATGCGCAAGCGTAGATAGATACTCGTGAACACCAACGAACGAATTTACGGGCGGCATGACAATGCGCGCTTGCCCTACCACGTAGGCCGGTATAGACGTAACGTGCTCAGTCACGGCTATACCAGCGCGCGCGCAGATATCGAGGAGGGCAGCCTGTGATCGCGCATTGCTCGCACTCAACGACAATGTACGAACTGGTTCATACTTTGGAATATTGCTCATTTGCTTGCCATTCCAAACAGGCCATACTTTTTTGCAAAAATATACTTTACCGCTACGCTCTTGCGTAGCGGTGTCGCCTCGCGTTTTAGCAATGTTCTCAATTCCGGTTAAACCACGAGCTTTAGCTGTTTTAGCATCCCCGGTCACCGCATCATCGCTCTTACGTTTTATCGGGGCGGCAAACAAAACCCATGCCGCACCCTCTCCCTTTGTGATGTGCGGAAACGGACTTTCTATGCCCTGTTTTTTGAGCTTAAAAGCTTTTTCCTGCACCACACGTATGGCACCTCGAGTGAACCACCGTGGATCATCCGATCCCCCCATGCAGTTCATCGCGTGAGAAAGCACTTGTCGGTTGATCCCGCGGTAAAGCTTATTTGAGAGCGCATTGCGATGCGGCAAGACAAAGGATGGTTTTTGCCAAGGCAGCGTACCCGCGCCTTCTACGGCACTCCAAAGCGCACCAACTACACGAGCGACATTATCGCGACTACGCTCAGCAAGATTGCGCTTTGTTGGAATAGTTTCTTCTGAATCACTCATTAATCGGCTCCGTCATCAAATCGTTCGTCTTCAATATCATCCAAGGCAAGCGTGCCGAGGTACTGATTGGCATCGGCTTCAATGCCTGGATCAAGCTCGTCGGCGTTCACCGCGCTATGCGCAAGATCAACCACTTCCAATCCTGCAGGATCGTATCCTTCGTCTACACTTTTGTCGGTGCTCATTTTTTGTAGTTCAGCGTCATTAAGGGCTACGGCTAAACATCGCCGAAATCGAGTGCATAAGTGATTGCGCAATTCCACTTGCGCCTTCAAGTGCATTCTTGACCGCAGATGTCTGGGCATCGAATGCAGCGCTGCGCTTGAAGGTTGCAAGCGTATCGATACGATCAATGGAGGCGTCAACTTGACCGATCGCTTTTTCATACCGAGAAAGAACATCAGCCGGAGACACATCACGCATCGCACCGGAGCATTGGCGCAGCGCTATTTCGACCCGTCGCATTTGCGCTTCAACCACAACGGTTTGTTTAGCCCGGTCACCGGCAGGAGTATTCTGAAACACGCCAACGTAGCCTTGCAGTTCCCGCACGGACGATTCAAGTCGCTCGATCGCAATGGCTTCTTTTCCAAGTCTGATTTTTTCAAGCCGACTTACGCTCGGGTTGATAGCCGCGCCAGTACGTCCAGCAAATAGCGCATTTGCTACGGCGTTAAAGAAGCCGGGCACCTGTGTTGTTTGCGCGCGCTCTCGCACTTGCTCCTGCGCTTTGTTTTTCTGGCTTTGGTCACGTCGCATCGCCAAGAGCGCGAGATCATTCACAGACTCCGAAGGCTGTTGGGCAAGCTGCGCTTGCCGTGCATCGATCAGAGATTGCTCGATTGCGCGCGACACCTCCGCTTGCGATGCGGCGTCGGGCTGTTTGATCGCCACCTCCGTAGCGGGAGTACGCGTGGGCACTGTGGGTGCGTCGGATTCCGATGTCACCATTTTCGCAACCATTGGGTTGTTTTCTTCATCACTTTCGTCGGGCGCTGAGGCGCGCGCGAAGGCGGCGAATGGACTGGCAGCGCCCACAGTTGGCTTAACAGGCTCGGCACGACCGCCTAAAAAAGCCCACGTATCACCTTGCGCTGGCTTTTTTTCCTCAATAACATCGGTTGTCATCATTTCGCTCCATTGGAAGAGTTGTAGGCTGCGACGCCTGCGGTTTGAATTTGTGTTTTGAAGTGTTCGCGAACGGATACGGCGGCGACTTGCGATAACACTGCAGTCAATCGCTCGCCTTGTTCGTATGCGCGCTGATTTTGGTAAGCGATAAGCGCGGAAATATAAAGCTGCTCTTTGGAAATCTGATTCGCAGTTTGCATGGCTGCGACATCCACATACCACTGCGGGTTAGCGTGCCTGCGAACCGCCTCGAAGCGCATCAACTCCGCAACTGACACTCCGGCGTCGAGATTTGGCTGTGCCACACCAATCGTTGAATATATTTTGCTAAAGGCAGCACCAAGCCCCGCCACCGGCACGCGATCGCCCATGATCGTTGTGACCGCATGTACTGGCATCGACATCGCGGCAGCTTCAGCCAGTTGCGCAGCGTGATACTCGCGACCGGATTTTGTCCGAGCCACATCTGCGGATAACGAAGGCGTCTTGAATGGCCACAACGCATTTTCCACAAATCGGCGCGCGGCTACTTGGTCATCTTTGGATTGGGTCAAGCCTCTATCTACATTGCCAGCACCATCGAACAGCGAGGTCGCATTGATATCAGCATTCGCGAATGTGGATATCTTTTGGTTATAGCCAAGACGGGCATCTTGTGGGCCCGCGTATCGCTCTAAGTGCGCATTCACAATGCGGCCTACATCGCCGGTGCGCTCGGACGAAACAAGCCCGAGTTCAAGAGCTTTATCAACTTCATATCGTGAGACCCGAGCGGCAATTTGGCTGGCGCTCTGAGCTTGCGCACCGAGCGTGGCCGATCGACACTCATTCAGCGTGGGCCGAGCGGACATCTCGATCTGCACTTGCATTTCACGTTGCTTGATATCGACATCCTGAGCTGTTTTCGCGTCAACCAAGCGAGAGAATGAAATTACCTGACGCTCAATCGTGCCAGCGAGCCCAATTGCGGCCTCACCGACCGCGCTGGTAATAACGGTTGTCATAGCAGTTGCCGCGGCCGCAATCGCGGCTGCGACAATCGCTCCATCACCGCAACACGCTTGTGCTGGGGCGGGTGTGGTGATGCCGACGGTCAATGCGAGGGCACTAACAACAATTGTCTTGCGCACGATTAGAACCCCAGTTTTCTAATAGCGATGTCCCACGCACTTTCCGGCGGCTCATCTTTTCGAACCATGTAACCTTTTCGCTGCACTTCGATAGTAAATGGTTGGTAATAGCCCCCAAGTGGGCCCAGGCCAGCAGGAAGCTGGTGACTCAACAACTTGTTCTGGATATCGTAAATTGGCTGTAGCACTTTGTTGTATGCCTGCTCAACCTTTGAGCAGACCTTAGCTTCGACTTGTTGCAACACGCGCTGCGCCAAGGTCTGCGCGATGCGCGACGCGGCACCGCCGACAGTGAAGTTCGCTAGAAACGGAAAGGTAAAGGATAGTTGAACCTGCCCAATGATTTCTGACAGACAAGAAAGCCCCGCTGCGGAAATGGGTGGCGTTTTGAACGTCGCGGTAATGAAATCACGCTGCGCCTGTTTGATGCTTTCGCGCGAGCTGTCAAGACGGGCTTGAATCGCGGGATCGCATCCATCCGCGTTTACCGCAGCGTGCGCGGTTGCGCAGGCGATTGCGAAAACAAGCGCGGCCAGTAGTTTAGAAATTTGAGTCATTTGAATAGCGAGAACGGAGAGGATTCGGAAGGCGTTCGCTGCACAGCTTCCCCTACGGTGATGCCAATTTCGACATCGCCGTAGGGGTTACTTGCAGTAGGCTCAGGCAGTTTCGGCGGCTGGGCGGCGATAGCGGAGTACGCCTGGGTCAGCGATGGGAAACCATCTTGCTCCATTGCGCGCCACGCATCAAGACCAGATAGTGCGGTCAATACATCACGACCTTCCATGTATTGCACGAGCGCATCGGTCTGCGCATTCTCGATTGGCTTATCCCCAGGCTGCGCAGCGAACGCGCTCGCCATTAGATCGCAATAATGACGGGTGATTGACTGCAATAACGATACCGGATGCGCTTGAGTAGCTGGCAGCGGTTGTAGCTGATGCGCTGCCAGCTTGATATCCGTTGACAGAATTCTCGTTAGATCGACAAGCGATGACTTGGCAATGCTGGTGTGGGATCCGCATCGCTCCCGCATTGCTGTGTAGGCCGCATGAACCTTGGACACGGACGTTGCCCAAGTGAGTCTGCCACCCACATCATCAGACAGCTCGTAGCCGTCTTGCGGATGCAAAAGCGATGAATCAGTTGCGCTAACAGCGAGCGCTTGGGCGAACGCGGGAATGAGCTTAGATATATCACCCTGGGGGTCACCCTGCACCCAAGAATCTGCTACCAGCTCAGCAACCGTAGCTGTGACTTGACGCTTGACATACACCGGCCAGTCTTGCCCGCCCGCTGTATGCAGTAAACGCCTGTAACCTTCGCGCACGGATTGAACAAGCGACACGATAGCGTCGGCGGACGTATGAACGTTCGTGCTTGGGCGACGAATGAGCGCACGCGCCAGGGGTTGAAACGTTTTTAACGCCAACATTACCGCAAATGCGGCATCTCGGTTTACAACATGAGCTTCGTTTTTTCGCGGCGTGAACGCGGCGAACGGATCGCTACCCGCACCAGCGTTAACCCCAGCGATAGCTTGGGGAGGCGGTTGGTCGCGACGCGGAATCGCCGCCAAAGCGCCGGGGGTCATTGCGCCCAGCCCGTGTATTTCTGCCGATTCTCGGCGGTCAGCAATGGAATATCGGACTCCCAATCTATCTTTGTGACTTCGAAACCTTTGTCCACTAGCGAACCAGGCGTACGAATATTGGCGTCGGTAATCTGCAACACCCGTAACGTGCAGGCTACTAGGTACTGCGGCCAAAGCACGTCAACAATCGCTGGCGCATCGGGCGCGAATGACACTGAGAACGCATCAAAATCATCCTCAACGCCATTGCGCAGCACGAATGAGTCATTGACGACGGACTCACCTAAAGTTGGCCCCAAGGTTGCCCGCACATCACGCGCGACCAAAACGAGAATACGTGGTCGGAAACCATGTGATCCAGCGCTGCCCACAAATTCGTGGGGATTCAATGGATCACCGCCATAGGTAAGTGTGAGTCCCGTTTCGGAAATGGCGTCGGCGAGACGCGCGAGCATGCTGTCAGCGAGCACATCACGCATCGTCGGTGTGGGTTGCGCGTTAAGCGACATCGGATTTCCCTACTTCAAAGGTTGCCTGCTCAGTGGTTATGGCGAGATCGGGCTGGCTGGTGCCAGACTCTGTTTTCGCCGCGCCGAAGCTTTGAACCCACGCGTCAATTCCAGCGCGGCGCTTCATGTCA
>JANMDS010000251.1:0-3600 GCA_031376405.1 Betaproteobacteria bacterium | reverse complement strand
AAGGTCGGCGTCTTCTGCATTTCTTGCAGGCGACTGAGGGCGAGTCGGCCTTTTTCGCGCTTCGCGGGTTCGTGGGAGTCGGCCAGCGTCTGTAGCTCCTCTAAGACGAAACGCGGGATGATGAATGCGCTGCCGATGAAGCCCGTGCGCTTTCGTCGCCCCGTGCCTGGGAAATACCCAATACCGGAATCAATGAATTCGAGCGTGTGCAAGACGTGTGGCAATTGCGCCGCTTTGCCGACACGGGTCACCTGGGTGATTTGCTCGACGATGTGGCGGTCTAGCGCCGCACAGGAAAAGAAATGCCAAAACGTACAGACATTCAATCTATCTTAATCATCGGCGCAGGCCCCATTGTTATCGGGCAGGCGTGTGAGTTCGATTACTCCGGCGCGCAAGCGTGCAAAGCCCTTCGCGAAGAAGGCTATCGCGTCGTGCTCGTCAACAGCAACCCAGCGACCATCATGACCGACCCGGACATGGCGGACGTGACCTACATCGAGCCGATTACGTGGCAGGTGGTAGAGGCCATTATCGCCAAAGAAAAGCCGGATGCGATTTTGCCCACAATGGGCGGGCAAACCGCGCTCAATTGCGCGCTCGACTTGTTCCACCACGGTGTGCTCGAAAAGTATGGCTGCGAGCTCATCGGCGCATCGCCCGAGGCGATTGATAAAGCCGAAGACCGTTTGAAATTTAAAGATGCGATGACCAAAATCGGCTTGGGCTCGGCCCGCTCGGGCATCGCTCATTCGCTCGAAGAAGCGCATGCTGTGCAAGCCCAGATGGGATTCCCCACCGTAATTCGCCCGTCGTTTACCATGGGCGGCTCAGGTGGCGGCATCGCGTATAACCGCGACGAATTTATCGAAATTTGCAAGCGTGGGCTCGATCTTTCCCCCACAAAGGAGCTGCTCATTGAAGAGTCGCTACTTGGATGGAAAGAGTTTGAAATGGAAGTAGTGCGCGACCGCAAAGATAACTGCATCATCGTGTGCTCCATTGAAAATCTAGACCCTATGGGCGTACACACCGGCGATTCGATTACCGTAGCCCCCGCACAAACCTTGACCGATAAGGAGTACCAAATTTTGCGCAACGCCTCGCTCGCGGTGTTGCGCGAAGTGGGCGTTGATACCGGTGGCTCCAATGTGCAGTTCGCGATCAACCCGAACGATGGCCGTATGGTTGTCATCGAGATGAACCCGCGCGTCTCGCGTTCGTCGGCACTCGCTTCCAAAGCAACGGGCTTTCCGATTGCAAAAGTGGCGGCGAAATTGGCCTGTGGGTATACGCTCGACGAGCTGCGTAACGACATCACCGGCGGCGCAACACCGGCATCGTTCGAGCCTTCGATTGACTACGTGGTCACGAAAGTCCCTCGCTTCGCGTTCGAAAAATTCCCCGCTGCCGATAACCACCTCACCACGCAAATGAAAAGCGTAGGCGAGGTGATGGCGATAGGGCGTACCTTCCAAGAGAGTTTGCAAAAAGCTTTGCGCGGTTTGGAAACGGGTGTTGACGGATTCAATTTAAAGTCTGTTGATCCGCAAAAAATTGGCGAGCAATTGGGTAACCCAACTCCCGAGCGCCTGTGGTATGTGGCCGATGCCTTCGGCGTGGGCATGAGCATTGACGAAGTGTTCAAAGCCACAAGCATCGATCCGTGGTTTTTGGCGCAAATAAAAGAGTTAGTTGATTTAGAGTTGGCCATCGAAAAGCGCACACTCGATTCGCTTACTAAAGAAGAATTGCTGCACTTAAAGCGCAAAGGGTTTGCTGATACGCGGCTTGCGTATTTGCTTAAAACCAAACCGGAGCGGGTGCGCGGCAAGCGCCACCAGTTTGGTGTGCGCCCTGTATATAAGCGGGTAGATACCTGCGCGGCGGAGTTTGCCACCAACACTGCGTATATGTATTCCACCTACGAAGAAGAGTGCGAAGCGCTGCCGACGAGCAACAAAAAAGTAATGATCTTAGGCGGTGGCCCGAACCGTATTGGTCAGGGCATCGAGTTCGATTATTGCTGCGTACACGCCGCGCTCGCGCTGCGCGACGATGGCTACGAGACCATCATGGTCAATTGCAACCCCGAAACCGTTTCCACGGATTACGACACCTCGGATCGGTTGTATTTCGAGCCACTTACCGTGGAGGATGTTCTGGAAATCGTGCACGTGGAAAAGCCGATTGGTGTGATTGTGCAATACGGCGGGCAAACGCCTTTAAAGCTCGCGCGGGATTTGGAGGCGAACGGCGTACCTATCATCGGCACTACCCCCGACATGATCGACTGTGCAGAAGATCGCGCGCGCTTCCAGCAAATGTTGCAGCAACTAGGTTTGAAGCAACCGCCAAATAAAACCGCGGGTACGCCGGAAGACGCAGTTGTTTCTGCGCGGGACATTGGCTACCCGTTGGTAGTGCGTCCATCCAATGTACTGGGCGGTCGAGCGATGGAAATTATCCACGAAGAAAGCGATCTAGAGCGCTACATGCGTGATGCAGTGGCGCAAAGTAAAGTCGTCCCCGAGCGCATGCCTATTTTGTTGGACCGCTTTTTGAACGATGCAACCGAAGTAGACGTGGATGCTGTGAGCGATGGCATCAATGTGATTATCGGGGGCATCATGGAGCACATTGAACAAGCAGGTGTGCACTCTGGCGATTCAGCCTGCTCGCTA
This sequence comes from Betaproteobacteria bacterium, assembly GCA_031376405.1. Classification (GTDB taxonomy): domain Bacteria; phylum Pseudomonadota; class Gammaproteobacteria; order Burkholderiales; family Casimicrobiaceae; genus JANMDS01. The sequence continues at coordinate 916 of JANMDS010000251.1, read as the reverse complement.
CCGGCGTACTCGTTGAGTGACGAAGTACAAAACGAGCTGCGTCGACAAACCGTGGCGATGGCCAAAGCGCTGAACGTAGTGGGCTTGATGAACGTACAGTTCGCGATTCAAGATGACGTGGTGTATGTGTTGGAAGTGAACCCACGGGCATCGCGCACGGTGCCGTTTGTATCGAAAGCCACCGGTCGCGCGCTCGCAAAAGTGGCCGCGCGCTGCATGGTGGGGCAATCGCTGCCCTCGCAGGGCATAACGGCTGAGCTCGTGCCGCCGTATTTCTCGGTAAAAGAAGCGGTGTTCCCGTTTGTGAAATTCCAAGGTGTTGATACGATCCTCGGCCCAGAAATGAAATCCACCGGGGAAGTAATGGGCGTGGGTTACAGCTTTGCCGAGGCGTTTGAAAAATCGCAACTGGCCGCTGGGGTGGTGTTACCTACCTCAGGCAAGGCGTTCATTTCGGTGAAGCAAGGCGATAAAGAAAAAGTGTTGGAAGTGGCGCAATTGTTAGAAAAGTGTGGCTTTGAAATTGTGGCCACCAAAGGCACGGCGGCGGCGTTGGGTGCTGCGGGTATCACGGTCAAAGAAGTGAAAAAAGTGCAAGAAGGCCGCCCGAATATTGTGGATATGATTAAAGATAATCAAATAACACTTGTGGTCAACACCGTAGAAGAGCGCACCACCTCCATTCGCGATAGCTACTCCATTCGTCGCGCCGCTTTGCAGGCCAAAGTTGCCACCTACACCACCATCGCAGGCGCGCGCGCAGCGGCGCTGGGCATCAGCGACGGTCCTGATCTCGTACCCTATTCGTTGCAATCCTTGTTGCCACAGGTAAAAGCACTATGAACTTTCCCATGACAGTCCGCGGCGCGGAGCTTTTGAAAAAAGAGTTGCAACAACTGAAATCGGTGGAGCGCCC